>CANRNM010000029.1 GCA_947631975.1 uncultured Clostridia bacterium | reverse complement strand
GTTACAAACAGCGAGAACTTGAAATAATTTTTCTCGGGTCTATAGCTTTTTTTGTATACGTCTATGGTATAGCTCGCAGCTTGAAAGGTATAGAAGGATATGCCCATAGGAAGAATAATATCAAAATCCTTTATGGGATACTGCAGACCGAAATGCTCGTAAAGCGCCATAAAGCTGTGATTTACAAACATCATATATTTGAACACAAAGAGCATACCGAAATTTATAATAAGGCTCAATACGAGCACAGGCTTTGCCCTGCGTCTGTATCTGTCTATAATAAGAGCGGAGCCCCAGTTGACAAGCGTAGAAATGACTATGAGCACTATAAGCTCTGCCCTCCAGCACATATAGAAAATACAGCTGGATATAAGAAGCATTATCCATCTGAGCTTATGCGGCAGAGTATAGTACAGAAAAACCACTATAGCAAAAAATATTATAAAATCAAGAGAATTGAATAACATGGCTTTCTCCTTAACTGCAATGATAATACAAGTATAAAACATTTTTGAGTATATTTCAACAAAAGACTTGAAAAGAAAGGTATTTTCATTTAAAATAATAGAAGTAAAATACAAAAGGAAGGAAGAAAAAAATGAAGGGTAAATATAATTTAATTTTTCTGCTCGTACTTATATCGGGGCTTATAATAGGCAGCTTTTTAGGCACTCTTGCCACAAAAATACCTTATCTCTATTGGCTTGACTACGGAAAGACAATAGGCATCACACAGCCTCTTGTGGTAGACCTTAGCTTTGTATATCTGCAGTTCGGCTTTCATGTGTCGTTCACCATTGCGGGCATTATAGGTATGCTTATAGCGGGCATATTATACAAAAAGTTCTTCTAAGGAGGCAGAATAATATGGATATAATACTCGCTTCCGCCTCGCCAAGGCGCTCGGAGCTTATGAAGCAGGCAGGGCTTGATTTCAGGGTGTCCGTTTGCAACACGGACGAAAGCTATGACGAGGGACTTTCGCCCGCGGATATAGTTACACAGCTTTCTCTAAGAAAAGCCGACGCCGTATTCGACAAGGAAATGCCCGAAGGGGACAGCGTTGTGGTGGCGGCGGACACAATAGTTGTGCTGGGCGATGAAATACTAGGAAAGCCCAAGGACAGAGCGGACGCCGTGAGGATGCTGAAAGAGCTTTCGGACAATATGCACAGGGTATACACGGGCACAACGCTTTATTACTACGTGGGAGGCAAGGTGAGTGTCGAAAGCTTTGCCGAGTGCGCCGAGGTGTATTTCAGAGAGCTTGACGACAGCACCATAAACGAGTATGTGGACAGCTGGGAACCTATGGACAAAGCGGGAGCTTACGGCATACAGGGAAAGGGCGCAGTGCTCATAGATAAAATATACGGAGATTACTATACTATAGTGGGTCTGCCCATTGCAAAGGTCTATCATTCAATAAAAAAATATTCAAAATAACGCTTAAAAAATCACCCCAAAGGCATTTTGACCTTTGGGGTGAAATTATTTTTTGGATATTTTTTATCTTTCAACGGGCATTTTATAGCCGCTGTCAAGTACCTTCTGGAGCACATGAGCGACATCTGCCGAATCAAGTTTGCCGTTCATATCCACATCTATATATTTCATATAGTCCGATGTCTTGTCCTCTATAGGCATCTCTGCGCCTGTCAGGACCTTGCCGAGAATAGCGGACACATCGTTTATTTCGAGCTCTTTGTCGCCGTTGGCATTGCCGTATATGGGTCCCGAAGGCTGAGGAGCTGTCGAGGTTTCAGCCGTAGTGGTCTCCGTGGACGCATCCGTGGAGGTTTCGGAAACAGTGGTCGTGGTTGTTTCGGTCGAAGTTTCCGTTGTGGTATTTGTTGTTACAGTAGTGGTTTCGGGTACTATGCCGTTGTACTCCGCAACCTCAATATAGTATATATCCACATTCGTTGAAGGCTTGAATGTATATGTGCCTGCATCCAGAAGGTCAATCGTAGTTATAACATCGTTGCCCTTGTTGCCCGTCTGGAATACGCCGTGATATATATTGTCGGGATTTTCGGAGCACTTTAACTCTACCCTCTGGGGAGTGTTTCCCGCCGTGGACGCTATAACGGTAAACTTGGCAGCGGAGGAAGTTGTGAAGCTTATCTCGGAGCCTGTTGCAAAGCTGCCCTCGTAGGTATAAGCCTCTGTACCTCTGTAGCCCGAAGCCTTGTTTGACTTGCAGGATGCATCGGCACCCTTGAAGAATGAACCCGTGCCGTCAAGTCCGCCGAACTCCTTGCCCGTTGAGCCCGAAGCCTCCGGGTCGTAGTAGTAAACAGCCGTAACATCTCCCACTACCTCGGGAGGTGTTATTGTATCTTCAACGGCAACGGTCTTTGAAGGCGCTCCGCTTTCTGTAAGCGCTATGTTCTTTGCCTCCTCGGGAGAATGAAGGACATAATTTTTGCTTCCTATGTATCCGTTTGCATCGAAGTTATTGTATGTCCAGCCGCCTTTTTTGGCAGTGAAGTCGCTTGCCGTCATTCTGTATTCCCTTGAAGGAGCGTTGAAGTAATCCACGCCCTCGGTGCTTTCTCTGGTGTTTACCATTACATTGTTGTAAGCCTTTATAACGCCGCCCTCGTTATCGGAAAACTTTGAAGCATATCCGCCCTGAGATGAAGTGAGGAAGGGCGAGGAAGCATCCTCAAAATAGTTGTTTTCGGCAAAAATACTGCAGTTGCAGGTTGCGCCTACGCCATAGGCTGTAGTGCCGTAATAATAGTTGTTGTAAACATGTATGTTATGCCATCTTACTCTTGGAGTTCTCTGACCCGTGCCGTCAAAGAAATTGTGATGGAATGTTATGTTGCCCGTGCTCTCTCTGCTGCTTGAACTGGAGCCTATAAGAGAGGTCTTGTCCGTGCCCTTGAAATGGTTGTATGAGACCGTAACATTGTTGCACTCTCTCAAATCGCAGGAACCGTCGCCGTGGAGCTTATCTCTTTCGGATGTGCTGTCCTTGGGATTCCAGCCCGAATAGAAGGTGTTGTTGTGCACCCAGAGGTCTTCCGAATTTTCAAAGCCTATAGCGTCTTCTATGTAATCCGTAAATATCATATTTCTGAACTCGGTATCCTTATTGTCGCCGGAGCCTATGCCCCAGCCCGAAAAACCGGAGCCCGGACCCACGCCCTCTATAGTAACACCGCAGGTATTTTTCCACATACCCGGGCTTGTGGACGAGCCTACGGGCGTTATCTTGCCTAT
This sequence comes from uncultured Clostridia bacterium, assembly GCA_947631975.1. Lineage (GTDB taxonomy): Bacteria > Bacillota > Clostridia > Lachnospirales > CAG-274 > Gallispira. The sequence continues at coordinate 15,118 of CANRNM010000029.1, read as the reverse complement.
AACTCTTATTATGATAGGCTTGCCCTTATTGAGGCTGTTAAGGCTGCCAAAAAGAGACGTAAGGCTCTTTTTGTTATATACCTTGCTCTTGTTGCTTTCGGTAGCGTATATTATGAGAGTACCGTCGGCAACTGTTCCGTCGGCATTATATGCGCCGGGAGCATTGTTCTTTGCAAAAGCAAAGCCCGAACGGTCATAAGCCTTGGGAGAAGCAGTGTATGTGATGATGGCATCGCCCTCCGTACCGCCTGTAACGGGAACTACCTTTACATCATAGCTTGTGCCGCCCTTCAAGCCCAGCACATCAACTCTGTAGGCATTGCCTCCCACATTTCTGACAAGCTCGCTGTCGACTTTTTTGTAATCGCTGTCGGACTGAGAGCTTTCCTTGCTGTATACATTGTAGTCCGCGCCGTCTGCGCCCTCCCATTCAATGTAAATGCTCTCATAGCCTGCGCCCTCGAGCAGTACGCCTTCGGCTGCCGCCGCAGTGAAGCTCGAAAAGCTTATGGCAGAAAGTGTAAGCGCCGCCGACAGGACAAGCGCTATGATCGAATTTTTTGCTTTCATTTTTTTACACCTCATTCGTTTATTTATTTTATTTTTACAATAAAGAAAAGCCTTATTTATTTTCAAATATTATCAAGCGCCTGCTGTATATCCGCAATTATATCCTCGGCATTTTCTATGCCTACGGACATTCTTATAAGCTCGGGCTTTACTCCGCAGTCTACAAGCTGTTGATCTGTCAGCTGTCTGTGAGTTGAGGATGCGGGGTGAAGAACTCCCGTTCTGGCGTCCGCCACATGGCAGACGATGTTGCAGAGCTTGAGGCTGTCCATAAATTTTACGGACGCTTCCCTTCCGCCCTTGGGTCCGAAGGCTATGACGCCGCTGCAGCCCTTGCTTAAATATTTCTTGGCAAGCTCATAGTCGGGGCTCGATTCAAGTCCCGGATAGCTTACCCAAGCTATTTTGTCGTTATTTTCAAGATACTTGGCAACCTTAAGAGCATTCTCGCTGTGTCTTTCCATTCTTAAGTGCAGGGTTTCAAGTCCCAGATTTAAAAGAAAGCAGTTCATGGGAGCGGGAGCTGCGCCCAGATCTCTCATAAGCTGTACTCTTGCCTTTGCTATATAAGCGCTCTTGCCGAAATGCTCCGTGTATACCACGCCGTGATAGCTTTCGTCGGGAGTTGTCATTTCCTCGAATTTTCCGCTTGCAGCCCAGTCAAAATTACCGCTGTCCACAATGACGCCTCCGAGTGAAACGGCGTGTCCGTCCATATATTTGGATGTGGAATGTATCACTATATCCGCGCCGTACTCTATGGGTCTGCAAAGTATGGGCGTGGGGAATGTGTTGTCTATTATAAGAGGTATGGAATTGCTGTGAGCAAGCTCGGCAAACTTTTCTATATCCAGCACCTTAAGCGCGGGATTGGCAAGAGTTTCTCCGAATATTATCTTGGTCTCGGGTCTCACAAGCTTTTGAAGCTCATCCAAGGGCGTTTCGGGGTCTACGAACGTTACGTCTATGCCGAATTTTTTAAGCGTAACGGAAAGCAGATTGAATGTGCCTCCGTATATGGTGGTGGAGCTTATTATATGGTCGCCCGCATGGCATATATTCATTATGGCTATGAGCGAGGCTGCCTGTCCCGCAGATGTGAGCATTGCGCCTACTCCGCCTTCAAGCTCGGCAATTTTCTTTTCTACGGCATCGGCAGTGGGATTGGCTAATCTTGTATAGAAAAATCCGTCCTTTTTGAGGTCGAAAAGGTCGCCCATTGTCTGAGTTGATTCGTACTTATATGTAGTACTCTGTATTATGGGAAGGACTCTCGCCTCTCCGTCCTTGGGCTCATAGCCCGCCTGTACGCATTTTGTTTCGATTTTCATTGAAATTACCTCCAAGATAGTTATTTAATATATTTTATCACAACTGTATTATTATTTCAACCTTTTGACCTACGGTATGACATCAGCCGAAAAACAAATGCTCTATGAGTATTTTAAGACCTATTATTATGAGCACGGCTCCGCCCACTCTGGCGGCATAGGATTGGAATACTCCGCTTATCTTCTTGCCCAGCATAACGCCTACGTACGAAAGCGCAAAGGCGACAATGCCTATCACAAAGCAGTTGAACCATATGCTCCCGCTGTCCACAAGCGCAAACGTAACGCCTACCGCAAGGGCATCTATGCTGGTGGCTACGGCAAGCATGGTGAGGTTGCCGACGGAGAGTATGTTTTCCTGCGACACCGCCGTTTCCTCCTCCGAAAAGCTTTCCCTTATCATATTTCCGCCTATGAGAGCAAGCAGTATAAAGGCTATCCAGTGGTCAAAGGCGGTTATGTATCTGCTGAAGCTGCTCGCCAGAAAGAAGCCTATAAGAGGCATCATAAACTGAAAGACGCCGAAAAACGAACCGAATGTAACGGCGTGTCTTTTCTTTATTTCGGGGAGCATAAGTCCGTTTGAAACGGAGACCGCAAAAGCGTCCATAGCAAGGCTTACGGCAATGAAAAACAGCTCTGCAAAGCCCATTGTTATTCCTCCAGTCCCATAAGATAATTTATAAACTGCTGGGCAGTCCTGCCGGATATGCCGCCGTGGCTTAATTCCCACTTGTTTGCCTCGGCGCAGAGCTCGTCGTCCGACATATTTATATTATGTCTGTGAGCAAGCCCCATGACGATTTCGAAATATTCCTTCTGCGTGGGCTTTGAAAAGCTTATCGTAACGCCGAAGCGCTTTACAAGAGAAAGCTTTTCCTCCATTGTGTCGGAACGGTGCATACCGTTTGAGTGCTCCATATCGTTCCTGTCGCTCCAATTTTCCTTTATGAGATGGCGGCGGTTCGATGTGGCGTAAATGAGTATGTTTTCGGGACGGGTCTCAACGCCGCCCTCTATTACGGCTTTAAGAAATTTATACTCTATTTCAAATTCCTCAAAGGAAAGGTCGTCCATATAAATTATAAACTTATAATTTCTGTTCTTTATAAGCGCTATGACATTTGAGAGGTCCTTGAACTGGTGCTTATATATTTCTATCATTCTAAGCCCCTTGTCGTAGAACTCGTTTACTATAGCCTTTATGCTTGTGGATTTGCCCGTTCCGCTGTCGCCGAAAAGAAGCACATTGTTGGCTCCCCTGCCCTCCACAAAAGCCTTTGTGTTGTCTATGAGCTTTTTCTTCTGTATCTCATAGCCTATGAGGTCATCAAGCATTACCTTTTCCATATTGTTTATGGGCATGAGAGTAACGGCATTTTCGGTGGATGAGGCAATGCGGAACGCCTTGTTAAGACCGAACATACCCACGCCGTAGTCCTTATAGAAATCCGTAACAAAGTCAAAGAAGTCGTTTTCGTCCTTGGCGCTCTCCAGCTTTTCGCTCAAAAAACGCACCTTTTCGCTCACATTTTTATTGTACATAAGCTCCTTTTTGCTTATAGCCTTGTAGTCGGATATCCTCGAAAAGCAGTCTATGCCAAGCGCATTTTCTATGGCAGAAAAATCATAGTTAAAAAGCTCGTAATAAGCTCTGAAGTCGTTTTTGGCAAAGTAATTAACGCTTCCATCGCTCGCGCCCACCTTTTCGCAGGTTATGCTGAAGGGGTTTTCATTTGTTATGAGCAGGAATGTAAGGTAGTTATGCCAGAGGTTTTTGTCAAAACCAAAGTCCGTGGCGACCTCGAGTATTCTCTTTATCTGCGTATATATCCTTACAGTCAGCTTATCGTGCGACTGCGTATTTTCCTCAAAGCAGCGGAATATATCGCCAAGCTGCATAAGTATGGAATTATCGGGCATATCGCCGTATATAAGAAGCTTTGAAATGATGTGATCCATATTTGTCCCTCCGTTTGATATATTGTATATTAAAGGCTTATGAGCCCTTTTTTGTACATACTGTCAAGAGCTGTGATGACGCCTATCTTGCCATGATACCATGTAAGTCCGCCCTGCATATACACCGTGTAGGGCTCCTTCATGGGAGCGTCGGCGCTAAGCTCTATTGAAGAGCCCTGAACAAAGGCTCCCGCAGCCATAATTACTTGGGAATCATAGCCCGGCATATCCCAGGGCTCGGGCTTTACATAGCTGTCCACAGCGGCTCCCGCCTGTATTCCCCTGCAAAAGGCAATCACATTTTCGGGAGTGCGCATCTGTATGGCTTCCACGATATCGGGTCTTGGCTCGTCTGTGCGGGGCATACATTCAAAGCCCAGTTTTTCAAACACAGCCGAAGCGAAAACAGCCGTTTTAAGGCTCGAAGCCACCACAGTGGGCGCGAGGAAAAGCCCCTGTATAAGGCTTGATGTAACGCCTAGGCTGGGTCCCACTTCTCTGCCCATGCCGGGAGCGGTAAGTCTGAAAGCCGAATTTTCAACACATTCTTCAGTGCCGACAATATAGCCTCCCACGGGAGCCAGACCGCCGCCCGGGTTTTTGATAAGAGAGCCGACCGCCATATCCGCGCCTATGTCCGTGGGCTCGTATATGTCCACAAACTCGCAGTAGCAGTTATCCACCATGCATATGGCGTCGGGCTTTACTGATTTTACGACCTCTATTATTTCTTTGACCTCGTCAAGAGTGAGGCTCGGACGGTATTCATAGCCCTTTGAACGCTGTATCTCGACTATTTTTGTCTTCGGCGTTATCATTTTGGGCAAGCCCTCTATATCTACCCTGCCGTTTGGCAAAAGAGGAAGCTCCTTATATATTATGCCGTTGTCCGTAAGAGAGCCCTTTACCCTTCTTTTGGCGCCTATAACGCCCTCCAAAGTATCATACGGCGCTCCCACGGCGCAAAGGAGCTCGTCGCCGTATTTGAGATTGCCCGAAAGCGCGACCGTAAGAGCATGAGTGCCCGATATTATCTGAGCGCGCACAAGTGCAGCCTCGGCATTGAACACATCCGCGTATATATCCTCCAGCTTATCCCTGCCTATGTCGTTGTAGCCGTAGCCCGTTGTGGCATTGAAAGCAGTATCGCTCAATGCATTTTTCTGCATCGCCTTCAGCACCTTATATTGGTTGTACTCGGCGTTTTTATCTATTTCATCGAATTTATGCCCAACGCCTTTTTCGGCTTCAAGGCAGAAATCAAGCACATTTTTGTCTATATTGAATTCATTTAAAATATAATCCTTCAGCATTTCATATCTCCTGTTTTTTCCGCAATGTATGAGGCTATGGCATCGGGCGAGTCAAATTCATCCGTATTTATCCATATGCCGTCGCTTTGGTGTCTGAACCAGGTCAGCTGCCGTCTGGCAAAATGCCTTGTGTCCCTTTTAAGAATATATATGGCTTCTTCAAGGGAATATTCCCCCTTGAGATAGCCTATAATTTCCTTATAGCCCAAGCCCTTCATGGATATAAGCCCCTCCTGCGGGTATTTCTCCATAAGAAAACGCACCTCGTCCACAAGTCCGTCCTCTATCATATTGTCTATTCTCTTTTCTATCCTTTCATACAGGCGCTCTCTGTTCATATTCAGAATGAAGCTTCTGACATTGTAAGCGGGCCCTCTTTTTTTCTCTCTGGCGTTGTATACCGAAAATTTTTCGCCCGTATCCCTTATATATTCTATAGCCCTTATCACCCTTTTCACATTGTTGGGATGCACGGTTTCTGCATATTCGGGATCGAGAGAGCGAAGTATATCATGGACATAGGCGCAGCCCTTTTCCTCCGCCTCTTTTTCAAGCTCCAGCCTCATGGCGTTATTTTTTTCGCCCGGAGTGAAGTCGTTGTCATATATGAGACCGTTCACATAAAAGCCCGTTCCGCCCACGAGTATAGGCATTTTATTCCTTGAATATATTTCGCCCAGAGCCTTCTTTGCCATTTTCTGAAAAACGGCGACAGAAAACTCCTCGTCGGGATAAAGCTCGTCTATGAGATAATGCCTTACGCCCTGCATTTCCTCTCTGCTCACCTTTGCGGTGCCTATATCCATATATTTATATACCTGCATAGAGTCCGCGGATATTATTTCGCCGTCAATGAGCTTGGCAAGCTCCACGGAAACGGCAGTCTTGCCGCAGGCGGTAGGTCCCGACAGGGTAATAAGGGGATATTTCATTAAAAACACCTCATTTCAAAAAATAATTATACTACATAATTGCGTCTGTTGTAAATAATTTTTACAATATTGGCAAATAATCTTATAGGTAAGCTTTAAGTCGCATATATGCTCTTAATATAGTTGTAACAAGTCGTAAAACATATTTTATTATTTTTAACATAAATGTAATTGAAAACGCTGTAAAAATGATGTATTATAGTAACGTGGGCATTTTTTGTAAAATTCCGGAGGTTTTGGTATGTTTAATAAAGATATTGGCATAGATTTAGGCACAGCAAATACTCTTGTGTATGTAAGGAACAAGGGTATAGTTATAAATGAACCGTCCGTTGTGGCGCTTGACGCAACCACAAGAGAGGTGCTTGCAGTGGGCGGAGAGGCAAAAGAAATGATAGGAAGAACTCCTGCCAACATTACGGCTATAAGACCCATGAAGGACGGAGCAATAGCGGACTACGCCGTTACGGAGGCAATGCTGAGATATTTTATAGGCAAGGCATATCCCAAAAACCCTTTTGCGTCAAAACCCAAAATTGTTATATGCGTACCCTCTGGCATAACTCCCGTTGAAAAAAGAGCCGTTATAGAGGCGGCAACGGGCGCAGGCGCAAGAGAAAGGCATATATTTGTGGTAGAAGAGCCCATGGCGGCTGCCTTGGGCGCAGAGCTCAAGATAGACGAGCCTGCGGGAAATATGGTAGTGGATATAGGCGGAGGCACAAGCGAGGTTGCCGTAATTTCGCTTGGTGGAATAGTTGCGAGCCGTTCGGTGAGAGTGGCAGGCGACCAGCTTGACGCAAATATAATAAACTTTGTGCGCACGGAGTACAAAATTGATATAGGCGAGATAACAGCCGAGGAAATAAAGAAAAACATAGGCTGCGCTTATATAGAAAGAAACAGCGACGCAGGCGAAATGACCGTGAAGGGCAGAGACCTCATAACGGGACTTCCGAAGGTATTTTCCATAAATTCGCGTCAGGTGCAGAGCGCCATAGAGGATTCCATAGACATAATAATAGACGCTATAAAAAGAACTCTTGAGGACACTCCTCCCGAGCTTGCAGCCGACATAATGGAGATAGGCATATACCTCACGGGCGGAGGAGCGCTTTTAAAGGGTCTTGACAGCCTTATACAGAAGAGGACGGGTATGCCCGTGCATATTGCCCCCTCCCCCTTGGAATGTGTTGTGAACGGCACGGGAAAAATAATTGACGATACCGATATTGTTAACAAGCTTTCGGCAGGCGAGGACAAAACGCTCGCTTGAGCCGAGGCTTGACAGGCTTATTTAAAAAGGTGCATTTGATGTGAAAAGAAAACATAAGATCGTATTTATTATACTGACGATAGCGTCGCTGGGACTTGCGGGCTTTTCATACAACAGGAAGTCTCCCACAATAATAGAAAATGCATACGGCTACGCCGTTACTCCCATACAGTCGCTAAATGTAAGAGCATCCGAAAAGCTTAGGAGCTTTATAAATTATTTCAGAGGCATAGCCTCGCTCAACAGCGAAAACACAAGGCTTAAGGAGGAGCTTCTGGAAACGAGAGCGGAGCTTAACAGGCTCAAGCTCACTGAGAGCGAAAATTTACAGCTTGAAGCCATAGTGGGCTTACAGCAAAAATTCGGCAATTATCCCACTATAGGCGCAAGGGTCATAGCCAAGGACCCCGGCAACTGGTTTGACAGCTTCATAATAGACAAGGGCTCAAACTACGGACTCAAGAAAAACATGGTGGTAATGAACGATGACGGGCTCGTGGGAAAGATAAGCGAGTGCGGATATAACTACTCCAAGGTGATATCCATAATAGACGACACCGACGCCGTGAGCGCCGAAAGCCTGCGCACGGGCGACATAGGCTATGTGTCCGCAGACTTCACGGGAGAGGCAAAGTGCAGGATGCAGTATTCCGACACCAACGCCGACATACTTGAGGGCGACGAGATAGTAACATCTCATTTGAGCGAGGTCTTTCCGCCCGGCATAAGCATAGGTCATGTCATAAGCCTCGGCACGGACGACAAGGACGATATGCGGTACGCCAGGATAGAGCCGTCCGTGGATTTTTCAAAGCTCAAGTATGTTATAGTGCTTTCGGCTTCCTTTGAAAATGAACTTGTTGAAAACACGACCGACGCAAGCGAGGAGCAATAAATGAAATATATTATATATACCGTCATTTCAACTCTCATATTCATATTTCAGACCACTCTCTGCCAACACATAGAAATTGCGGGAGTGATACCCAACATAATGCTTTTGTTCATAGTTTCCTTCGCTTTTTTCAACGGAGAGAGCGAAGGACTTTTTATAGGTGTTTTGCTGGGACTTATGCAGGACAGCTTTTTCGGACACATAATAGGCGCGAATATATTTTTATACGGCATTATAGGCTACAGCGCAGGCTGTATATCCCGCTATTCCAACAAGGACAACATAGCGGTGCCCGTTATGCTGAGCTTTGCGTCTACCGTTATATATAATATAGGCTTTTATATACTGAATATCGTATTGAGAGGCTACACCTCTCCAAACGCCTATATACTTATCAATCTTCTGCCCGAGCTCGTATACAACACCATAGCCGCCTTTGCGGTGTACGCGGCGGTATATACCATAGGCAACCGCGCCGTCGGTCATAGATTCTGACCTGAAAGGACATAGATGAAAGATTTATTCAGATATTTTTTTAAAACGGAAAATTACAGGCTTTATATAATGTACGCCGTTATTGCGGTCATGTTCGTCATTCTTGCGGTGAAGCTTTTTATACTTCAGATATCGGAGGGCGAATATTACAGCCGTGAGGTGAGCGGCACAGCCCTGCGCGAGGTGGAGGTGGAAGCCCCCAGAGGCACGATATACGACCGTTACGGCAGAGCGCTTGCTGTAAACAACACCGCTTATGCCGTGTGCCTTGACCCGAGCGTTGGCGTTGACAACCTGAACAGCGTATTGCTCTCGCTCATAGAGCTTCTTGAAAAAAATAACGAAAAGATAACCGAAACTCTGCCCATAACTTCGACGGTTCCGCACGAGTTTCTTTTTGACGGAAACGAACGGCAGGAAAAGCGCTGGAAGGCAGATATGAATCTGGACGAGAGCCTTAACGCGGAGCAATGCTTTGAGGAGCTTCGCATTAAGTTCGACATAGACCAAAGCCTTGACAACATAACAGCGGGAAAAATACTCGGCTTGAGATGCGCTCTCTATCAAAAGAGATATTACAAATATATACCCCTTCCCATATCCTACAACATCTCCGAAAAGACGCTTACCACACTGAGGGAACAGGGTTCTTCTTTCCCCTGCGTGCTTGTGGACAACAGGAGCAACAGAGAATATCCCTACGGCAAGTATTTTTCGCACATACTGGGATATATAGGCAGTATTACGGAGGAGGAGCTCAACACCGTTGACGCGCGGGAGTATGAGCTTGACGACCTAATAGGAAAGGACGGCATAGAAAAGGCTTACGAAGCCGACCTGAAGGGCGTTGACGGCAGTCAGTATGTAGAGGTAGACAGCACTGGACGGAGAATAAGCACAATAGAAAACGAGGGCGTGGCGCCCCGTTCGGGAAGCAACGTATTTCTCACGGTGGACGCGGAGCTTCAGAAAACGGCATATGACGCTCTCGAGGACGCATTGACGGAGGCGCAGTTAAGCAGGCTTTCGGGTGGCAAATACGGCTACGGCGTAAACGATGTGTTCATATCCATGATAGAAAGCGACACTGTAAAAATAAAGAAAATAATGAATTCCGCGGAGGGAAGCGTTCAGTCGGAGCTTAAAAAATATGTGCTCTCAAAGGACAATACTGCCGCGGCGGATATGGAAAAGGCAAAAAATCTGCTTTGTACGGGCTTTAAGGATGGCTCGGTAAGTCAGAGGCAAATACTTATCGCAATGTACGAAATGGGACTTATAACCGACAAGGACGGGCTTATAAGCGCTCTTAAGGCGGGAAGCATACCCGCCTCGTCCGTGCTCACGGCAAAGATGCGCTCGCAGGAGATAACTCCGCAGATGACGGCTATGGATCCCTGCACGGGCTCCGTTGTTGTAAACGATGTACATTCGGGCGGAGTGCTTGCCGCCGTAACCTATCCTTCATATGACAACAACGAGCTTGTGAACAGCTTTAACAGCGAATATTATCTGGCGCTTCAGAACGACCCCACCACTCCCATGGTGAACAGACCCTATCAGGAGCCCAGAGCGCCCGGCTCCACATTCAAGATGATAACGGCTGCGGCGGCTCTTGAGGAAGGCGTTATAACGCCCAATTCCACAATATATGACAAGGGCGAATTTACCGACGCGGGAATACCCTACGCACACTGCTGGATAGGCTCGGGAAGCGGTTCTCACGGGAATGTGAATGTTTCGCACGCTCTTGAGGTGTCGTGCAACTATTTCTTTTATTCCGCGTCGTTTAACCTTGGCTCGGACAGCATAAAGAAGCTCAATTACTACATGAGGGCTTTCGGACTTGACGACCCCACGGGAGTTGAGATATATGAACTCTACAACTCTATGAAGGACTATCCCAATCATATATCATCGCCCGAATACAAGGAATATATAATGAAGCAGAGATATGACAATCCAAGCACAAGAGATACGCGCTGGTCTGCGGGCGACACGATAAGGACAGCCATAGGTCAGTCCTACAACAACTATACCTCGGCAACGCTTGCAAAATATGTGGCTACTCTTGCCAACAAAGGCACAAGGTATAAAAATCACTTTATGTCAAAAATAACGGATGCCGACGGAAATATAATAAGCGAATACAAGGAAGTAATAGAAAACAGTCTTACAATGAAGCAATCTACGCTTGACGCCATATATAAGGGCATGAGGCTTGTTGTTTCGGGCTCTTCCGGCACACTTAGAAACGCATTTGCGGATTATCCCATAGATATAGCCGCAAAGTCGGGAACGGCTCAGGAGTCCGAAAAGAGAAGCGAGCACACAATATTCGTTGCCTTTGCGCCGTATAATTCGCCTCAGATAGCGATATCTGTGCTCATTCCCTACGGCGACAACGCTGCCACCTCCCCCGCGCCTACCGTGGCAAAGACAGTCATATCAAAATATATGCAGACCGACACGACCATAGAGAACAGGAGCTATAACACTCTCATAAAATAATGCGGGGCGTGAAAAAAAAGGAAAATTATATACTAATTTTTGGATGAATTATTTGTCATACACTCTTTTTATGTGCTATTATTGGTATATGGAACTATACTTAAGCTTAGGAGGACGGCGATGAGTGAGGTAATTGTTGTAACATCGGGCAAAGGCGGAGTCGGCAAAACCACCACTGCCGCAAACATAGGCACAGGGCTCGCCATAGAGGGCAAGAGCGTGGTAATGCTCGACGCCGATATAGGGCTTAGAAATCTGGATGTTGTGATGGGACTTGAAAACAGGATAATATACGACCTTGTTCAGGTGATAGAAGGCACATGCAGGCTGAAGCAGGCGCTTGTGAAGGACAAGAGATACGAGGGGCTTTTTCTGCTGCCCGCCGCCCAGACAAGGGACAAGACGGCAGTATCGCCCGAGCAGATGGTAAAGCTCTGTGAGAGCATAAAGGACGAGGGCTTCGACTATATAATAATAGACTGCCCCGCAGGCATAGAACAGGGCTTTAAGAACGCCATAGCGGCAGCCGACAAGGCTATTGTGGTAACAACGCCCGAAATATCCGCTGTGAGAGATGCCGACAGGATAATAGGTATGCTTCAGGCTAACGGTATCGACAATTCAAAGCTTGTGCTCAACCGCATAAGAGTGGATATGGTGGCAAGGAACGAAATGATGTCGCTCGAGGATGTGGAGGAAATACTGGCTATAGACACTCTGGGCATAATACCCGACGAGGAGAGCATAGTGATTGCCACAAACAAGGGTGAACCCGTGGTGTGCAACGAAGGCTCCACAGCGGGACAGGCATACCGCAACATTGTGAAAAGAATACTCGGAGAGGATATACCCCTTTTAAGGCTTATGCCCCCTGTAAGAACAACTCTGTTTCAAAGGCTTTTCGGCTGGCTGAGAGGAGAAAAGGAGTGATATTATGGAGCAAGGCTTTTCGGGCGCGGTAGCAAAGGACAGGCTTAAATTTCTTGTGCTTAGCGACAGGGTGTCCTGCACGGGAGAGACATTGGATATGATAAAGCAGGATGTAATAAGGGTGCTGTCCGATTACATAGACATAGACAAGTATGATCTAAGCCTTACGCTGGAGCAGGAAACGGCAGGAAACGGAAGCTCCGCTTACATAAACATAAAGATACCCGTGAAATAGGTAAACAGGAGAAAAAGATGAACAAGCGTCAATACAATATCGACTTTGTGCTGATACTTTGCGTTATTGCAATGTCGATTTTTGGTATAATAATTATAGGCAGCGCAACCCGCATAAATGTAAACGGAATAGAAGGCAATTTTATAAGTCAAATACTGTGGTTCATTTCGGGGCTGGTGCTCATGGCTGTATTTGTGCTGTGGGATTACAGGAAGTTTTCAAGGCTTTACATAGGGCTTTATATACTCAATATTGCCCTTCTGGTGCTGGTTCTCACAAACGGACGCAGCGTGCAGAATGTGCAGAGGTGGATATTCGGCATACAGCCTTCGGAGTTTGCTAAAATATTTATTATAATTTATTTAGCAAAATTTATTGACAAATTCCATAAAAAGATTAATAATATAAGTATAATGATTTTTGCATCATTGTCCGTATTGATACCCGTTGTGCTTATAATGAAACAACCTTCCCTTTCGGCAAGTCTTGTTCTCATTGCGATATTTCTGATTGAAATGTTCATAGGCGATATATCGGGTAAGTACATTAAAATTGCATTATTGATATTTATACCCATAGCCGTTATAGTCCTGTTTGATGTGTTTAAAAACGAGTGCAGGATACTCGATGTTTTTTTGAACGACTATCAGATAAAGAGAATTACGGACTATGTAAATTCCGATTTTTCCAATCCCGACTATTACCAGACCAAAAATTCCATTTGGGCGATAGGCTCGGGACAGCTTACGGGAAAGGGACTTTTCAAGGGGACAATAAATCAGCTGAGTTATCTGCCCTATTCTCACAACGATTTTATTTTCTCCGTAGTCGGCGAGGAATTTGGTTTTGTGGGTTGTACAGCCGTCTTGATAGTTATGTTTATAATAATTTCAAGATGCGTCAATATTGCAGTAAATTCGGAGGACTTTACGGGTACTCTTATAGCCGGAGGCGTCGCAGGTATGCTTGCCTTTCAGACCTTTGTCAACATTGGCGTTGCCACGGGTCTGCTGCCCAACACAGGCATGCCCTTCCCATTTTTGAGCTACGGAGGCAGTTCGATGTGGGTCAATATGATAGCCATAGGCTTGGTATTGAATGTGGGGATCAGAAAACAGAAAAATATTTTTTAGGGGTGATCATCATGAATATTGCTTTGGTAGCAAACGACAGCAAAAAAACCTTAATGGAAAATTTATGCGTTGCCTACAGACATATATTGATAAAGCACGACATATATGCCACGGGCACAACGGGTCAGCTTATAGAAGACGCTTCAAGCCTGCCCGTGCATAAATATCTCGCGGGAGATCTGGGCGGAGAACAGCAGCTTGCCTCCCAGATAAGCAACAACGAAATTGATGTTGTGATATTTTTGAGGGACACAACATATCCCGCAAAGCCTGCAACAACAGGCGCGGCTGATTTCAGCTCGGCGCTTCATCTGTGCGATATGCACAATATTCCTCTGGCAACCAATCTTGCAACGGCAGAAACACTGCTTCTTGCGCTTGACAGAGGCGACCTTGACTGGCGTAACCTTGTAAGACAGGACGCCGCAATGTAATGCAAGCGCTGTATATCTACTACATTTCGGTCAATATATTTTTACTTGTATTGATGGGCTATGACAAGCTGTGCGCAAGGCTTGACAAAAGACGGATAAAGGAAAGCTCTTTGCTTATGCTGTCCCTTTTGGGCGGAGGGCTCGGAGGACTGGCGGGTATGCTTTTGTTCAGACATAAGATAAGAAAGCATTATTTTGCGGTCTGTTTTATACTGTCTGTCATCACGCACGGAATAATTATATATAGTTTGATATTTTGAATTATAAAGGCTCGATCGAGGGATCGAGCCTTTTTTGCGTGAAAGTAAAACAATTTTATGCAATAGGTATTTTATTGATACGCAAGAAAGGCGCCTTTCGGCGCCTCTCTTAATTAGCTTATATTTTAGTTATATGAAGCTGTCTTTGCTGTGCCGTCCCATGAAACATTTGCGCCGAGGAAATCGCCGATTGCTCTGAATGGTATGAACATTCTGTCGTCCTTGATTTCCGCTACAACGCCGTAGTCCATAGCTATGGGAGCGCCGTTTACTTCAATGGTGTTGCTGCCTGCCGTGAATACAGCCTTGCTCGTGCCGTATACAATGGTTGCCTGCTTCTTAACTCCGTCCCAAAGAACGATGTCGCTCGTGTCTGCCTTTGAGGTGTCTCCGCCTGCAAGAGCAACAGCTACGAATCTAAGCGGAACAAGAGTTGAATTTGACGAAGCCTGAATATAAGGAGCTACGCCCATATCTATCTCCGCGCCGTTTACACTTATCTTTGTGCTGCCAATAGTTACGGAAACATTCTGTACTGTATTCGGTGTTGTAGGCTCGCCTGTTTCGTTAGGCTTTTCATCGGAGGTTGACGCCTCTGTTGAAGGCTCCGAAGCTGTTGTTGCAGCTTCTGTTGTCTTTACGGCTGCGTTCTGAGCAGGACCTCTGCCGCCTCCGCCGCTGCCGCCCGATGACGGTCTTGAAGCCGAGGTCGTTGTTTCCGTAGGAGCCTCGGTTGCCTGTGTGGGAGCCTGGGTCGTAGGCTCAGACTGTGCGTCCGTAGTAGGCTGTGCGGGCGCGTCCGTTGTCGGCTGTGTAGGTGCATCCGTTGTAGGCTGTGTAG
>CANRNM010000028.1 GCA_947631975.1 uncultured Clostridia bacterium | reverse complement strand
TTAGGGCTAAGGGAAGGGGGACCAACCGAAGGTTGGTGGAAGGGTTTATATTTGAAATAAATTTACTTTTTCGACAGTCAAAAAGGAGCAGCCTGCGCTGCTCCTCTCCCGTTTATTATTTTTTTAAAAAATCCTTTATGACTCCTGCGGCTTCCTCGGGCTTTCTGTACACCCAGAAATGGTCGCCGTTTACTATTTTAAGCTCGCCCTTCGGTATGGTCTGCGCCATAGCCTTTGCGTGGGATGTCCTTATCATGTCCCTGTCGCCGTTTATGACAAGCACGGGAACCTTTATGTACTTGAGGGTGTCCCTGCTAAGGGCGGGCTCCTTGTACATAAGCGAAAAATATTCCTTGTTGAAGCGGTTTCTGCTGTCGAACACACCGCCTATAAGACTGCAGTAATAGCCGAGGGCTATCATAAGCGCGCTTGAAGGCTTGAGCCCAGAGAACCTGTAGTTTCCACCTATAAACACGGCTTTTTCTATGAGCTCGCTGTTCTTTATTGCCGTGAGCATGGCTATGTTGGCGCCGTCGCTGAAGCCTACAATATTGGCTTTTTCTATATTGAGCGCCTCAAATATATTCACCACATCCACAGCCATTGTGCCGAGCGAAAGCTGACTTCCGCCGAAGTCCGACCTACCATGTCCTCTGCTGTCTATCGTTATTACTCTGTATTCGTCGGAGAGCAGTGGCACGAGCTTTTTGAAGCTCCTTCCGCTCTCGCCGTTGCCGTGCAGAAGTATGACGGTTTCCTTGTTGCCTCTGCCGAATATTTCATAGTAAATGTTGGCGCTTCCCGAGTGCACAAAGCCCGAGGACTCCGCGCCGCTTGGCGCCTCGGCGGTTTTGTCGTTTTCCGCCTGCGTGATATTAGTGTTTTCATCCATAGCGCTCACCTATACAAAAAGATTGAGATACCACTTCTCCGAAACTCTGGAATACACCTCCGCTATGAGGTTTACAAGCTTATCCTCGTTCATGAAGTACACTCTTACATCTTCGTTCAGCATAGCCTTGTAGAACTCCTGGGATATGTATTTTTCCCTGTCGAAGTCCTCCATGCCCTTGCTGCGGAAATCCGCATATTCCAGATGCTCTGTCTTAAGCTTGTTGAGCTTTTCCACAAGCTCCGTGTTGTTTTTTATCTTTAAATAAGCCCTGTGATAATCGCGGTAAATATCGCTGTTTTTTATTATGTCGGATATACCGTCCGCCAATGCAACAGCCTCGTCTATTACATCCATAATATGCCCTTCCTTTCTAT
Organism: uncultured Clostridia bacterium; assembly: GCA_947631975.1. Lineage (GTDB taxonomy): Bacteria > Bacillota > Clostridia > Lachnospirales > CAG-274 > Gallispira. Next base: position 17,481 of record CANRNM010000028.1, on the reverse strand, counting down.
TTGTTCTTTTTATATATTATATAGAGTCCCTTAAGAAGGAGCTCCTCGTCGTATACATAACTGCCTCTGCACACATCGGCAAATATCTTGCCCATGCCGCCCGTTATGATGACATTGCATTTTTCGCCTATTTCCTCTTCTATTCTTTCCACACAGCCGTCTATCATGCCCGCAGTGCCGTATACGGCTCCGCTCAGCATACAGTCAACGGTGTTTTTGCCTATAGCCCTGCGGGGCTTTTCAAGGCTTATGGCGGGCAGCTGTGCCGTCCTCTGCGAAAGGGCTTCAAGGCTTATGCCAACTCCGGGCATAATGCATCCGCCCACATAGTTGCCCTTTTTGTCCACTGTGTCTATGGTGGTGGCTGTGCCCATATCCACTATTATTACGGGAGGCTTGAACCTGTCAAGAGCGGCGATAGCCGAAACTATCCTGTCGCCTCCCACGGCGCCGGGGTCGTCCATGAGTATGTTTATGCCCGTCTTTATGCCGGGACCCACCACGAGGGGCTCGCTGCCCGTAACTCTCCTTACGGCAAGCTTCACCGCGTTAAGAACGGGAGGCACTACGGAAGCCACTATACTGCCTTCTATGCGCCTTATGTCCACGCTGTAAAGCTTCAGTATATTCATTATCTCAATGCCGTATTCGTCCTCTGTTTTGAGCGAATCGGTGGAAAGGCGAGCCATAAACTCCACGCCGTTATCGCTTATGCCGCCAAGGTTTATATTTGTGTTTCCTATATCTATTGCAAGAATCATAAAAAAATCTCCGTATTATTCAAATCTGTCTTTGAAAGCCGCCATAAGAGCGCTGCACACAGCCGAAGCTATGATTGCGGCAACTATCGCCTCGGGTATGCCGTTTACTGCCATTACCGTGCACACGGCTTTTAAAACTCCGCTTATGTCTATGCCTGTCGCCTCGGCATATGTGGGAGCAAAGAATATGTATGCCATGCCCATAACAAGTATGGTGTTCACCATGGAGCCCGCAATGCCTGCGGCAAACATGGCAGGCGTCTTTTTACCCGTCAATTTGCGTATGCCTCTGTAAACGAAATAAGCCGTAACGCCTATGAGTATTCTGGGCACAAAAGCTATTATAAGGCTCTTGAAATTTCCGCCCGGATAAAAGGGGCTGAAAAGAAAGCTCAAAAGACTTGGCTTTAAAAATGAAGCGTTCAGAAAGCTTGTCAGTCCGAAAACAAATCCGCAGAAGGCGCCCTGCTTCCAGCCCAGCACTATGCCCGCTATTATGACGGGAATGTGGATGGTAGTCGCGTTCATAAAACCGAGCGGAATATAGCCGAGGGGCGTAAGCCACAGAACCAATATAATGGCTGTAAAAAGTGCCGTTTCCACCAGTCTTAATGTCTTTTCTCTCTGATTTTGCATAATAATTCCTCCTTGCTGCTGTTCCCTTTCAATACGCAATGAGAGGTTCGCGTATTGTAAAAAGCGGGATACAACGCTTAAAATATATTGAATTTTACTATATCATTATATATTAAACCGCGGGCAAATGCAATAGAAAAAGCTTCAAGCATAAAAAATTAACATATCAAAAGAGCCGCCGCCTTACGGCAGCGGCTCTTAATGTTATAACCAAAATAAAAACTATATATATGACAATAATTATTTACTTAAGATTATAAGCGTACAACATTTGCCGCCTGGGGACCCTTTGCGCCCTCTACGATCTCGAACTCTACCTTCTGACCCTCCTCTAAGGTCTTGTAGCCGTCCGACTGAATTGCGGAAAAATGTACAAACACATCGCCCTCGTCCTCTGTTGAGATAAAGCCGAAGCCCTTCTCTGCGTTAAACCATTTAACGGTTCCTTCCTTCATTTACGATTTCCTCCTAAAAATATAAAAATATACAGCTCACAGCAAACGCTGTCGGCTGTATATCAAGAATATCATACTTGGATTAAAAAGTCAAATTGTTTTTTTGTGTTTTTTTGTCTTTTGTCCGAATTTTTGAGCGCAAAATAACTAATAATCCGACTTAAGGTCCTTTTCGTCTATATCATAAATCTTTAAAAATCGCTTGAGGTCTCTGTCGTTTTTAATGAGCATAACATCGCGGAATTTTCCCGTTTCGTTTTCTATAAAGCCCGCTACTCTCTCGCCCGTGCATATGCTGAAATGCATGGCGGGCGTCATATTCTCTCTGTCGTAGCCTGTATTGTCCTTTTTAAAGAGCATGCTGTCATCCCCCTGCTTTTTCGTCTATAATGCCGTCCATATCGCTCTTGGGGAAAATAAGCGTCATCGTGGTGCCTTTTCCAAGCTCGGAACGCACTTCTATATTGCCGTTGTGGGCGTCCATGATCTCCTTTGCTATGGCAAGTCCCAGACCGTTGCCGCCCATAGCCCTGCTTCTTGCCTTGTCCACTCTGTAGAAGCGGTCGAATATCCGCTCCAGGGCCTCCTTGGGCATACCTATGCCGTTGTCCTCTATTTCAAGGCGGTAGGTATCTCCCTTTTCCTTAAGCCTTATATTTATGGCTGTGCCCTCGTCGCTGTATTTCATGGCGTTTGACATAATGTTGGTTATTACCTGATTTATCCTGCCCGGGTCGCCGTAAATGAACATGGGCTTTGAAGGAGGATCGAATATTATATCCTGGCGCTTGTTTTCGGCGACTATAAGGTTCTGCCTGCAGCAGCCCGAAACGAGCGAAACAAGGTTTACATCCTCCATATTGAATTTGTTTACCTTTGTGTCGAAGCGCGAAAGGTCGAGAAGGTCGTCGCGCAGAAGCTTCATTCTGTCCGCCGCAACGTTTATTTCCTTAAGAAATTCCATAGCCACGGACCTGTCGTCTATAGCCCCGTCCAAAAGAAGCTCCGCATAGCCCTTTATGGTGGTGAGGGGCGTGCCTATCTCGTGGCTTACGTTCGCCACGAATTCCTGTCTCATAATATCCAGCTGTCTGTGCCTTGTTATGTCGTGAAGAACAACTATCGTTCCGCCGACTATTTCCTGCCTGTGCTTTTTCTTTTTGAGAGTATAGGGTATTATGGCAACGGATATATATTTGTCGTCCTTGCCCTTTACCATAAGCCAGTTTAAGGATATGTTAACATCGTCTATTTCAAGCATATCGTAGCAGGAGCGGTTTATGTGTATGAGCTGTCCCTTGTCGTCGAAGGCGAGTATACCGTCTGTCATGTTGTGCAGCACTATTTCGAGCTTGTTTCTCTGCTCCTCGCTCTCTACGATTGTTTTGCTCAGCTCCTTTGCCATTGTGTTGAAGCTTTTTGTGAGCTGACCTATCTCGTCGCTTCCCTTTACGGCGAGCTTCTGGTCAAGCCTTCCCTTTGCCATGAGGTTGGCTTTTTTGGTAAGCGCCGCTATGGGCGATGTGATGGTGTTTGCAAAGAGCAAGCCCAGCACAGCCGTTATTATGAGCGCTATCACAACAGCCACTATGAGGGAGCGCGCCGTCTGCGCAATGCTGTCCTCTATGGCTTGCGAATCCATCTGTACATATACTATATATTCTACCTTCCCGCTCTCGTCCTTGCAGGGATAGGAATAGCTCATGACGGTTTTTTCTATGCCCAGCGCGTTTGTTACACGGCTTCTGGGCAGGAAGTTCTCCTCGCCGTTTAGAGCCGCTATGACGGCGGAGCTGTTGAACTGCTGAAATTCGTCCTGTGATGAAGCCGTGGAGCAGGCTATTGTTCTTCCCTGAGAGTCGAGTATGGACGCGTCCATATTCCTAAGCGCGGAGCTGACAATGGAAAGATTGACAAGGCTGTCCTGAAAATACCTGCTGTCATACTGCTCTATGACCTGTTCTTCAATATATACGGCACACTGGTGCAGTTCCTCCGATGCCTGTCTTTGTTCTCTGTTCTGCGCTGTAACCGTAATGAATGTACCCGTGAGTATCATAACTATGAACACAAGTGAAAGGTACATGAATACAAGCCGCCAACGAATACTTTTCATGCTGCGCCGACCTCCGCCGTAAAATAATCATATGTCATGCAAAAGACAAACGGCATATCAATCATGAGCTGAAATAATAGCCTATGCCTCTTTTTGTTATTATAAATCTCGGCTTGCCGGGGTCGTCCTCTATTTTTTCTCTCAGACGCCTTATTGTAACGTCTACGGCTCTCACGTCGCCGAAATATTCATAACCCCATACCTTTTCAAGCAGAGTTTCCCTGTTGAATATCTGCGTGTTCTGTGTTGCGAGGAATACAAGCAGCTCGTATTCTCTCATTGTGAGATTTATCATCTCGCCTCTCTTTGTAACCTCATAGCGGTCAAAATCTATAGTCAGGTCGCCGAAGGTCTGCGTGCGGCTCTTGTCCGCGGGGGTTTCCTTTGCCGCGCTTCTTCTGAGATGAGCCTTCACTCTGGCTATAAGCTCTCTGTTGCCGAAGGGCTTTGTAACATAGTCGTCCGCGCCCATTTCAAGGCCTATTACCTTGTCCACCTCGTCGGCTCTTGCCGTGAGCATTATTATGGGCACATTGCTTCTCTCCCTTATCTTGCGGCACACCTCGTAGCCGTCCATCTTGGGCATCATGATATCCAGGAGCACAAGGTCGGGATTTTCGCTTATTGCAAGCTCCAGTCCGCTTTCGCCGTCCTCTGCCGTAATTACATCATAACCCTCTTTTTTGAGATTGTACGAAATGATATTTACAATACTCGCTTCGTCGTCCACTACCAATACTTTTGACATATAAAAACACCTCCTGTCTTTTTATATATACATTATAATCATTTTTTATCAATTTATCAAGTGTTGATTGATATTATTGCATTAATATGTTAAGATAATAGTAATGTGAAATAAAAGGAGAATATATATGGAGCTTCCCGAAGGTGTTGTGGATATACTTGAAAAACTCAATAAAAACGGCTTTGAAGGCTATGTTGTGGGCGGCTGCGTGAGAGACCATATAATGGGAAAGACGCCTCATGACTACGATATAGCCACTTCCGCCCTCCCGCAGGATGTCAAAAAAATTTTTGACCATACCGTCGATACGGGCATAAAGCACGGCACCGTTACGGTGATAGCCGATAAAAAGCACTATGAGCTCACCACGTACAGGATAGACGGAAAATACAGCGACAACAGACACCCCGACGAGGTGATATTCACGGACAGGCTTTCGGGCGACCTCTCAAGGCGGGATTTCACCGTTAATGCCGTGGCGTATAACCCGCAGAAGGGCTATGTAGACCTATTCGGCGGCCGTGAGGACATCAAAAACAAGATAATAAGAGGCGTGGGCGACCCCGGAAAAAGGTTCCGCGAGGACGCTCTTAGAATGATGCGCGCCGTAAGGTTTTCGGCTCAGCTGGATTTTGAGATAGAAAAAAATACGCTTGATGCCCTCATGGAAAATCATGAGCTTATAAAAAACATAAGCATAGAGAGAATAAGAGAGGAGCTTTTCAAGCTTATTCTATCCGATAATGCCGAAAGGCTTGAAATACTCATAAATTCGGGCATGACAAAATATTTCCTGCCCGAGATAGAGGCGGGAAAGACCGATTATACTGCGCTTTCGGCACTTTCAAAAAATGTTGTGCTGAGGCTTGCGTATATACTCAAGGACATGGGGAGCGAAAAAGCCTATGAAATCGCAAAAAGGCTCAAATGGGACAACAAGAGCATAAGGGACACCGCCATGCTTGTAAGGCTTTGGGATAGGGATATAACAAGCCCTTATTCCATGCGGAAGCTTAAAAGCATAGCCGAGGATATAACTCCGCTTTTGCTGGAGCTTAAAAGCGTGATAGAGGGAAGCTCTTACGAACGATACAGAGAGCTTTATGCTTCCGTGGAGAACGACTGCACTTCGCTCAAAGACTTGGCTGCTGACGGGGACGACCTCATAAAAGCGGGCTTCAGAGGGCAGGAAATAGGCGAAAGGCTCAATATGGCTCTGGATTATGTTATGCATTATCCCGACAGGAATAACAAAAATGAACTTATGGACTATATAAATGAAAAGGGGAGATAAAAATGGCAAAAGCATTGATAACGGGCGCAGGCAGCGGCATGGGAAAGGATATGGCTATAATACTTGCCGAAAAGGGCTATGATGTGGTGCTGGTATCCAGAGATGAAGAAAAGCTAAAGCAGACCGCAAAGTGCATACCCACAAACGCGGAGATAATACCGCTTGATTTGAGCAGCAGAAAAAACTGCATGGAGCTTTATTCAAAGGTGAGGGATATAGACGTGCTCGTAAACAATGCGGGCTACGGCTTATACGGCGAATTTGACTCAACGAGCCTCAAGGACGAAATGAATATGCTGGATCTCAACGTATCCGCAGTGCATATACTCACCAAGCTTTATTTAAAGGACTTTTTAAAGCGCAACAAGGGCTATATATTAAATGTCGCTTCACTCGCTTCCTTCGGCGTGGGACCTCTCATGTCGACCTACTACGCCACAAAGGCTTATGTATACAGCCTTTCGATGGCTGTACACGAGGAGCTTAGGGTAAAGAGGTCGAAGGTGGGAGTGTCGGTGTTCTGTCCCGGTCCCGTAGATACGGGCTTCAACAAGAGGGCAGGCGTAAAATTCACTTTAAGACCGCTTGAAAGCAGATATGCGGCGCAGAGAGCCATAAAGGGCATGTTCAGAAGAAAAGCCGTCATTTTCCCGTCTTTTGAAAACAGACTTACAGCCTTCTTCTGCCGATTTATGCCCATGAAGCTCGTGCCGAAGGTATGTTATAAAATACAAAAGAAAAAGAACCCGTAAATATTCATTTAATTTTAAATTTTTCCTCTTTAATTCTTGGCGGAAATTTAGTATACTTATAATTATATCGTAACAAAACGGAGGTAGACCATGCCCGAAAAAATTATGCTTATTGACGGCAACAGCCTTATGAACAGGGCTTTTTACGCCATGCCCCTTCTCACAAACAAGGACGGGGAGTATACCAACGGCGTATACGGCTTTCTGAATATATTTTTTAAACTTCTGGACGAGGAAAAGCCCGATTACTGCGCTGTGTGCTTCGATGTGCATCAGCCCACGTTCAGACACCTTGAATACAAGGAATATAAGGGCACAAGAAAGGGTATGCCCCAAGAGCTTGTGCCTCAGATGGAGCTTGTGAAAAATGTGCTCGCTTCCATGAACATAGCCTGCGTCGAAATGGGAGGCTACGAGGCGGACGACCTTTTGGGAACATTGGCTCACGCTGCCGATGAAAAGGGCATAACTCCCGTCATAATAAGCGGCGACAGAGACCTTTTGCAGCTCGCCTCCGACAGAATAATGATAAGGATACCCAAGACAAAAAGCGGTTCCACAACAGTCGAGGACTACAGGGCGGAGGATGTTATGCGGGTATACGGCGTAACGCCTTCGGAATTTATAGATGTCAAGGCGCTCATGGGCGATGCGGGCGACAATGTGCCGGGCGTGCCCTCTATAGGCGAAAAGACGGCTGTTAAAATAATACAGGAATACAAGAACATAGAAAACGCAATAGAAAACGCGGACAAGATAATGCCCAAAAGAGCGGGCGAAAATCTGGCGCAGAACGCGGAGCTTGCCAGAAAAAGCAAATGGCTCGTTACCATAAAGACGGATGTTCCCGTGAGCTTTGACATCGAAGACGCCAAAATACACGACATTTTCAATGAAAACGCTTACCGTATGTTCAAACGGTATGAATTCAAGTCTATGCTCTCCCGTTTTGACACGGACAGTGTAAAGCAGGAGAGAAGCTTCGATTTTAAGCTTATAAAGGAAAGAAACGAGGCTGAAAATATACTCTCCGAGCTTTCTCCCTTCGAGCCCTGCGCGTATAAGCTTGTGCATGAGGACGGCAGCATAAAGGGCATAGCCATCACTCAAAGCGAGGACGGAGCGTTTGTGTTCAGAATGAGCGATGAGGATATAGCGGATATATTCAAGGATTTCTTTGAAAATCAAAACTCCAAAATAGCCCACGACGCAAAGAGCGACATAGTGCTTTTGGGACGCAGGGGCATGGAGCTTGGAAGCATTATGTTCGATACCATGATAGGAGGATATATAATAAATTCTTCAACTGACAGCTACGATTACAACGAGCTGGCGGAGGACTTCCTCTCCGAGAGCTATCCCTCGGAGGAGGAAATATTGGGCAAGGGAAAGAGCAAAAAAAGCTTCGATGACTTGAGCGACGAGGAATTTTGCTCGCTTCTCGGCAGAATGTGCAACATAAGCTACAGAGCCTATCCCGTCATAGACGGCAAAATAAAGGAAAACGGACAGCAATATCTCTACTACAATATAGAGCTTCCTCTTATAAATGTGCTCGCGGGCATGGAGCTTAAGGGCATGAAGGCGGACAGGCAGGGGCTCATAGAATACGGAGAGAGCCTCAACGCAAAGCTGGAGGAGCTTACAAAGGAAATCTACTGGCTTGCGGGAGAGGAATTTAATATCAATTCGCCCAAACAGCTTAGCTATATACTCTTTGAAAAGCTCGGCTTAAAGGGCGGAAAAAAGACCAAAACGGGCTGGTCTACATCAGCGGATATACTTGAAAAGCTCAAGGACAAGGACGAGATAGTGGGCAGGGTGCTGGAATATCGCTCCTACAGCAAGCTTAAGTCCACATATGCGGAGGGCTTGCTCGCCGTGCTTAAGGATGACGGCAGGATATATTCCACATTCAATCAGACCGTAACCACAACGGGCAGGATAAGCTCCACGGAGCCTAACCTCCAGAATATACCCGTGAGGATAGAGCTGGGCAGAAGGCTAAGAAAGGTATTTATCCCCGAAAAGGACTATATATTCACCGACGCGGATTATTCGCAGATAGAGCTTAGGGTGCTCGCCCATCTTTCGGGCGACGATATGCTCATAAACGCCTTCAAGGAAAATCAGGATATACACACTATAACGGCTTCGCAGGTGTTCAACGTGCCCTTAGACGAGGTAACGCCCTTGCAGAGAAGAAATGCTAAAGCCGTGAATTTCGGCATAATATATGGTATAGGCGCCTTCAGTCTTTCGCAGGACTTGGGCATAACCAAAAAAGAGGCGGACCGATACATTGCCGATTATTTTGCCAAATATCCCAAAATAAAGGCGTTTATAGACGGCTGCGTGCAGTCTGCCAAGGAAAAGGGCTACGGCATAACAATGTTCAACAGGCGAAGATATATACCCGAGATAACGAGCTCAAATTTCGTTCAGCGCTCCTTCGGCGAGAGAGTGGCAATGAATATGCCCGTTCAGGGCACTGCGGCGGATATCATAAAGATAGCCATGGTAAAGGTGTACAACAGGCTCAAAAAAGAAAGGCTAAGGTCTAAGCTTGTGCTTCAGGTGCACGACGAGCTTCTTATAGAAACACATATAGACGAAAGAGAACAGGTTGCCCTGCTTCTGCGGGAGGAAATGGAAAACGCGGTCGAGCTTTCCGTGCCTCTTGTGGCTGAAGTGCACGAGGGAAGCAACTGGTACGAGGTAAAGTAAAATGGATGTAAGAAAAACGGTATCATATATTTCAAGCATAGTCGTGTTTGCGGCAACGGCATTTATAGCCATAAGGGTGCTTTTGCTTGACACATCGGGCGCAGGTATAACAAACGGCGAATTTATACCGCTCAGGAACGCCATGTTTCTCATAGGCGTACCCTGCCTTGTAAAGTTTTATGTCAGCAGCGACAAAAGCTACAGAGAAAACACAAAATGGCGTTTGGGCTACGGCATATGTTTTGTATGCTGGATAGCCTTTCTGGCTTACGCGCTTATTTCTCCTTATTTCAGATTTATAAGGACTATGTGCATTGCAAGCTTTGTGCTTATGGCTGCGGTAACCTATCTGGAATACAGCATTACGGGAGAAAAGGATAAATGACAATAGGTCTTACGGGCGTGAGCGGGAGCGGAAAGAGCGAGGTATCCCGCATAATGAAAAATAACGGCGCTTTTGTCATAGACTGCGACGCCATCGCCCATAGGAATATGGCGCCTGACGGCGCGGCGTACGATGAAATAGCGGACTTTTTCGGCAGGGACATACTGAAAGAGGACAAAACTATAGACAGAAAAAAGCTTGGCGGCATAGTCTTTTCGGACAGAGAAAAGCTTGCCGTACTCAACAGCATAACTCACAAATATATAAAAGCCGAGGTGCTCCGGCTCATAGACGGACACAAAAAGGAAAAATGCGTTGTCATCGACGCTCCCCTTCTTTTTGAGGCGGGGCTTGAAAAATACTGCGCAGAGGTGTGGGGAGTGTATGCGCCCTATTTGCAAAGGCTTGAAAGAATAACAAAAAGAGACGGCATAAGCCCAAGCATGGCAAAAAAGCGGTTTGAAAACCAAGCCGACGGCGAAAGTCTTATGAAGCTCTGCGATGTTGTGATAGAAAACGATTCCACACTTGAATATCTTGAAAAGAAAGTTATGACCGAAATGAAAAACAAGGAGTTAATTTAATGTTCAGGTTTATAAAATTCCTGCTTGTATCCGTGCTGTGGATAATAATCATACTTTTTACGGCGTACTGCGCGTTATGCATACTTTTTCCCATAAAATACGCGGAGGAGATACTTGAATACAGCGACAAATACGGTCTTGAGCCCGGCTTTGTGTGCGCCATAATAAATACGGAGAGCCGATTTGTGCCTCATGCGGAGTCGCACAAGGGCGCAAGAGGTCTTATGCAGCTCATGCCCAACACCATAGACTGGGCTGTTGACAAAATGGATATGGAGGGCTTCAGCTATGCCAATATAGAGGATCCCGATGTAAACATTGAGATAGGCTGCTGGGTGCTCGCTTTTCTTTCGGAGCAGTTTGACGGAAACATGGAAAATGTGGCTGCGGCTTATAACGCAGGCAGCGGAAATGTTGAAAAATGGCTTTCAAACACCGACTACAGCCACGACGGCAAAACGCTCGACATTATACCCTACAGCGAGACCGCCGCTTATGTAAAGCGGGTAATGTCGCATGAAAGAGTGTATAAAATAATTTTGAGGACTGATTTATATGAAATTGCGGCTGATTAGCCTTATAATGCTGTGCTTTGCTCTTACAGCCTGCGCGGGTGAAAACACCGCGGGGCTTAACGAAAATATGTCGAAGCGCAGCGAAAATATACAGAAGGCGGCGGAGGGCGGAAAAATGACGCTTTCAATGCATTCGCCCGAAACTCTCAATCCCATAAAGAACAGGGACAATACGGTGGACAGAGTGCTTAGGCTCATATACGAACCGCTTTTTGCTCTTGACAACGAGCTTAAGGTACAGCCCAATCTTGCCGAGAAATACGAGCTTGACGGCAACAGTGTCATAGTTACCCTCAAGGACGGGGTGAAGTGGGAGGACGGCAATCCCGTAACGAGCGACGACGTTGTGTATACCCTCGGCGAGCTTGAAAAGGCGGGGCTTGACACCATATATAAAAGCTGTACAGACAATCTGACCTCCTATGCCAAAATAGACAACAGGACGGTAAGGCTCAGCTATTCCAAGGGGCTGGGCTCCATAGGCTACAGCCTTTGCTTTCCCGTCATACCCAAGCACTATTACGGCGGGGGAGCGGCGGAGGACATGAAGCCCGTGGGCGACGGAAGCTATAAGCTTTCGGGCTATACCATGGTGAGGGAGCTTGACCTCACAGCCTCGCAGACGGGACTTAAGGGCAAGCCATATATTACGGATATCTGCGTGAAGATAATACCCGATGTAAAGACAGATACGCAGGCCTTTGCCTCGGGAGTTACGGACGCAGCCACCCTCGATATAAACAGCCTGGGCATGCTTTCGGGCAGCTTGAGCGAGAATGCCAAGGAGTTCTATACCAATCAGTTTGAGTTTGTCGGCTTTAATGTCCAAAACGATATGTTTTCAAATGTGAGCGTAAGGCAGGGTCTTGCGCATCTCATACCGTCGGAGGAGATAATAAAAAATATATATCTTAACAAAATGACGCCTTCCGTTACGCCCGTCAATCCCAAAAATCCCTACGCTTCAAAGGTGGGAGAAAACACATACGAAACGGATATGAACCTTGCCAACACTCTTGTTTCGGCAGGCGGAAAGGGCTTTTCGTCCTTCGGCTTTTCTATACTTGTCAACAGTGAAAATTCCGCAAGAGTTGAGAGCGCCGAGCTTATAAGCGAGGCTTTCAACGCCGTGGGAATGAACACAAGGGTAGAGGCGGTAAGCTTTGAGGAATACGAAAAGAGGCTTAAGGAGGGCAATTTTGCCATGTATCTCGGCGGTGTGCGCCTTAAGGAAAATATGGATATATCCTCGCTTGCCATGAGCTCGGGAAACATAAATTACGGCAGATATGCCGATGTGAACATGGACAAGCTCATAGGCGACTGCAATTCAGCCATAAGCGAGGAAGGCTATAAGGCGGCGTTAAGCGAGCTGAACAAATATTTCAGCTCTCAGCTTCCCGTTGTGGGCATAGGCTTCAAATCGGATATGCTTGTTACAAACAGCAGGATAAAGGGCGAAAAAACGCCTGCGCTCAACAATATATACGGCAATGTCGGCAGCTGGTACATTGAAAGCTCCGACTGAGCCTGCAAGAGGTGGAAATATGGAAGAGAACAAAACAATGATAAAAAGGTGCTTTCTGACGGGCGAATATGTGTTTTACGCTACCGACAGGGCAAAGAGACCGCACAGCTTCAGAAGGGAGCCCATAAAGACAACTCCGAGGCAGTACTGTCCCTTCTGTCCCGAAAACAGTCATCTTACGCCCACTCCCGTTTATAACGACGGCGTTATAAAGATAGTGCCTAATAAGTATCCCTTTGTGCATACCAATGAGGAGACCTACGGCGTTCACGATGTCGTGATAGATACCGCCGACCACGACGAGAGGCTTAAGGACTTCGGCAGCGAGCATATTTTAAAGCTTATGACGGTGCTCAAAAATAGGTTTATGGAGCTTGAAAGCGACGAAAAGTGCAGCTATGTGCAAATTTTCAAAAACGAGGGCATAGACGCGGGCGCAAGCCAGACCCATTCGCATTGGCAGATAGCAGCCCTTCCCGTTGTGCCTCTTAAAATGGAAAGCCTTTTAAAGGTGCTCAAGGGATATTACGACGAGCATAAGGAGTGCTATTTCTGCTCTCTTGACAAGGGCAGCAGAATAGTGGAGGAAAACGACAGCTTCATTACATATCTTCCCGCCGACGGAAAATTCCCCTACGGCATGGACATACTGCCCAAAAGGCATATTACATCCATAGAGGAGTTCGGCGAAAAGGAGCTTGCGGATTTCGGAAGTATACTTCAGCGCTCGTTAAAGAGGCTTTTTGTCATAAAGCCCGATATCTGCTACAATCTATGCCTTTATTCCGCGCCGAAGGCCGTTAAGGGCTGCGAATATTTCCATTTCTACACTCAGATAATACCGAGGATAGGACATATGGCAGGCTTTGAGTTCAGCACGGGCTGCTATATCAATTCCGTACTGCCCGAGGTGGGCGCAGAGGAGCTTAGGCAGGCTGAAATAGATTAGTTTTTCGGAGGCAATATATGAAAAAAATAAAGCTGGGTATTCTGGCGGGCGGAAGCTCCGTTGAAAGAGAGGTATCTCTCAAGTCCTGCGCCAACATACTCAAAAGCATAGACGGCGAAAAATACGATACCGTAGTATTCAACATAGAAAAAGAGAGCGGGGGAGACTGGCTCTATAGGCTTAAGGAGGAGCGCCCCGATATCATTGTGAGCGCTCTGCACGGCGGTCTGGGCGAAAACGGCTCCATGCAGGGGCTTTTGCACTGTCTGGGCATACCCTACATAGGCAGCAGGGTCATGTCGAGCGCTCTTTGTATGGACAAAAAAGCTGCCAAAACTCTGCTCGAAGCCAACCACATACAGACGGCGGGCGATGTGTTCATTAAAAGAACAGAAAATGTCGAAATGTATGCCGACGAAATAAGGCAGCTGGGCTTTCCGCTCGTGGTAAAGCCCAACAGAGGAGGCTCCAGTATAGGCATAGAAGCTGTCAAAAGCGTGGAGGAGCTTGAAAGAGCCATAAACAGCATTGTTGAAAAATACAATGACGATGTACTTGCCGAAAAGCTCATACGCGGCAGAGAGATAACCTGCTGTGTTGCCGAGGACAATGACGGCATAAGGGTGATGGCGGTGCTCGATGTAAACAAAAAGGGCGATATTTTCAACTATGAGGACAAATACGAGAGCGGAGTTTCGTCTGCGCTTACGGATATGCCTCCCTTTATGCGCGATATGGTAACTACAATAGCAAAGCGCGCTTTCAGACTGCTAAAGTGCAGGGGCTACGCCTGCGTGGATATGTTTGTGGACGAGGAACAGGTGTATGTCATAGAGGTGAATACCCTTCCGGGTCTCACGGAAAACAGTCTTGTGCCTGCCGCATGCAGAAGCGTAGGCATTACGTTCGGAGAGTTTATAGACAGGATGATAGAGTTTGAACTGGGATAAAACCTTCAAAGCTTATATTTATTAGGCTTTGAGTCTTGAAATCGGCTTATTTTCATACAAATCATGGCGGACGAATGTCCGTCTTTTTTTGTGTACATACTGCGTTTTTTGCGCCAAGCCCATGTATTACCGACAGATATTCCCATAATGTAAACAATTTGTAAAATTTGGGGGGGGTATTGCGCAGCATTGAAGTTGTATGTTATAATTAAGCTAGATATATGCGTTAAACAGAGTTTAAGATGTTTTAATGCTGTTAGGTACAAATATTATTATTTAAGGAGGTAATCAAAATGAGGAAATTATTAAGGCTGTCTTTATTGACGGCAGTGCTGACACTCGTTATGTCGGCGGCAGTGTGGGCTGAGGAAATTAATGAAAACACAACGCTTAATGAGGGTGGCTCCTATACCGATATGGTTATAAAGGGCAGCGGTGATATTACCATTACAGTTCCGGCAAATGGCGTTAGTGTAAACTCGAGCAGCACATCTGCTTTGGCGAACGGTTCTTGTATTACGATAGAATCGGGCAATGTTACTATTGAGGGAGCAGGAGAAAACGCAGCCATTAAATATGACGGCACTAAGAGCTGCGGCGCGCTTATACGTGTTAATAACGGAGCTTCTCTTACGCTTAAGAATATTATAATTGACGGCAACAATCCTAACAATGGCAACAGCAACGGCAAATATTATTACGGTATAGATAATAAGGGTACTCTTACCATTACAGACGGTACGGTAGTAAAGAGCTTTACCACCGTGTCCTATTCAAAGTTCGGCAGCGGTGTTTACAATGAAGGTACGTTCAATATGACAGGCGGCGAAATATGCAACAATGCCTTTACGCTCGGCGGAGGTGTATATGTACATAACGGTACTGCAAATATTTCGGGCGGTACTATACATGACAACACTAATTATTCCATATATCACGACGGAGGCACCGTAACTATCACAGGCGGTCTTATAGTAGGTAATACAGCAGGTAAGTACGATGTTTCAGGCGTGTACAAATCGGGTCTTATAAATGTTCCGGGTACAGCTCCTTTTGTAATTGAGGACAGAGACCAACCCGGTGTTTCCGTTACAGCTAAGAAAGGCGATTACTTTGTTGCAAATCCTGCTCATAACTTAGTTGCAACCATTGAAGACCTTGAGCATACGGCTATATATTATCAAAATGAATGGCATTTCTTTAATGCTGAACACGATGATCCCAGTGCGGAGCATAGGCATGAGCTTATTATTGAGGAAACAGAAGTAAATATGTTTCTGGATGAGGAAAAGGTAATTTTTGCCAAGGTAATATGTGATTCAGGAAATTATGAAGTAAAAAGTTCAATGAGTAACGCTGATAGTAATATTATTGATGTCACAAAAACACAAGAAAAAGACAGCGACACAACAGTTTTTACATTGAAGCCTAAAAAAGTAGGTACCGCAAAGATATTGTTTACCAGCGGAGATGGACAATCAAAGAAAGAAATAACTGTAAATGTATCAGACCCCAACGTTATAAAAGGTTATCCAGATAGTGATAAGCCAACCATGTCTTCCGATAAAAAATATGTCAACACAACTATAAAAAATTTAAGCTCTGTGCAAGATACCACCGGATATAATCCTTTAGTTGTTACAGTGGCAGATAACATAAAGATAGGAAGTACAGAAGGAAGCAACTGCATAACCATAGAAAAAGGCTCTGTAAAGCTTACGGGCGGCGGCACTATAACTCATGAAAATGACGGCAATTTTAGCTCAAGAGCTTTGATAAAGGTAAAATCGGGCGCACTTCTTGTGCTTGAAAATATCACTATAGACGGCGGCTGGATAAAAGGCACCGAAGCGACAAAGGATCTGTTATATTATGGTATCGACATAGAAAAGGGAGCTACCGTAATAATAAAGTCGGGTACAGTTATAAAGGGCATAGATGTCAATGCCGAGATAGAAGACGACGCCATATTGTATAATAACGGCAATCTTACTATAAACGGCGGCGCTATATATGACAATGACAATCATAGCTATGTTATATATAACAATGGCGGTACGGTTACGGTAAACGGCGGCATCACAGTAGGTAATATACCCTCAGAGCAGATCAGCAGCATCGGCGGAAAAGGTCAGTGGGGCGTTTTGGGCATCAAGCCGGACGGTACTTTAACAGCTAAATATGATAATGATCAGACCCTTGAAATAGATGTCAGTACGGGCGATTATATCATGATGGGCAGTAAAGGCACATTGTCGTCTACGAACAGCGGTATTGAAGCAAGATATAACAGCGTTGTACACAGCTGGGACTTTATAGATGCCATAAATGCTGAGGTGTCTTACGTACAGGGTGAGAATTCAGTAGTTACAGGTAATCCTTTCAGACAAGGTTCTCATTATACCGAGATCGGCGAGGGCGGCACTGTGAATACTATTACGACCGAAAATACAGATGAAAAACACTCCGTATCCACAGGCTTCTATACTCAGGTTGACGATGTGTCTAAGTTCTCGGATGGCAAAGCTTATGTGGTATTTGACATTTTATTCCCGAGAGGAAAAACCCTCTACTTTGACTCAACTAAAAAAGTGGGATTCAACAATTACTTCCATGATAAAGGCTTCGACCTTATGGGTAATCCTGTTACCGACGAAGGCAAAAACCTTACAACGGCTATAAACGCAATGGAGACCCAAGAAAGAAAAGGTAAATATATCGTAGACGCAGATTCTGCAGGAAATGACACATTATTCGGCGTAATTCTGGAAGGTGTTTATGCGCCCGATGCCATTGCTTATATCACGGTCTGCACACAGGAACAGTATGAGTCTGCCGAAAACTATACAGAAATAACAGACAGTGATACAGCGCAGACTGCTCTTATTGAGCTTGAATAAACGGGAGGTGTTTTGAAATGAAAAGATATGAAAAACCCGAAATAAGCCTTACATTTGTAAAGAATACGGACATTATAAATGTGAGCAACGCAGTAACTCAGCTCGGTAATAAGTTTAACGG
>CANRNM010000027.1 GCA_947631975.1 uncultured Clostridia bacterium | reverse complement strand
TATATAAATGGCAATATTCTTGTAATGGCAAGGGGAGGGATCATTATTGAAGATAATGTGCAAATAGCTGCTAATGTACAGCTTCTTACCAACAACCATGACCCCTATGACAGAGCAATTCTGCCATGTAGCCCAATACATATACAAAAAGGTGCATGGATAGGCGCAGGCGCTACCGTTCTGCCGGGTATCAGTATTGGCAAGCACGCCATTGTGGGCGCTGCAAGCGTTGTTACAAAGGATGTACCCGATTATGCCGTTGTTGTGGGTAATCCTGCAAAGGTCATAAAAACATTGGATAAAAATAAATTCAACTAAGATCAAAGAGAAAGGGTTTATAAAAAACCTTGGTTTTCTTTCTTTTAAGAATATCTTAATAAATTATTCACAAAAAATTCATTGACCCTAGTGTTACTCCAGATTTTATACTTTTTATATAAAATATTTAGGGCAATTACAAAATTTTTCATATGTAAAGGAGGTCAATTATGGCAGCGCTTATTTTGTATTATTCCAGAGCGGGCGAAAACTACTTCGGCGGAAGTCTTAAATATATAGACAAGGGAAATACGGAGGTGGCTGCGGAAAAGGCGGCGAAGATCACGGGAGCAAAGCTTTTCAAGATAGAGCCCGTTACGCCTTATTCCGACGATTACAATACCTGTATAAACGAGGCAAAAAGAGACCTCAACGCGGGCGCGCGTCCCGAGGTGAAGGCTTTGCCTTCGGACTTTGATAAATATGACACTGTAATTATTATGTACCCGAACTACTGGGGAACAATGCCAATGCATATGTTTTCGGCGCTTGAAAAGCTGGATTTCACGGGCAAAACGGTTTTTCCTGTTTGCACTCACGAGGGCAGCGGACTCGGCAGGAGCGAGGCGGATGTCAAGAGGTGCTGCAAGGGCGCTGATGTAAAGCAGGGTCTTGCAATACGCGGAAGCAACGTACAAAGCTGTGATGCCGAATTAAAAGCCCGTCTGTAAAAAGGTCGTATAAATATGCTGTTATCGGAAATTTTTTATATTCTAAAGCGTGAATTCATATATGTATGGTATTACTTTGAAATACAGCTGAGGCAAATATTTTTTTACTGGGCTGTTGGTATCGTGATCGGCTCCGTAATATCCGTTTTCGGCAAGCAGAAAATACATTCCCTCATGTCCGTAATACAGGACAAGCACTTGGGAATAATGGGCATTATCCCCGCAAGCCTTATAGGCATAGCTTCGCCTCTTTGTATGTACGGCACTATACCTCTTGCGGCAGCCTTTTCCGAAAAGGGCATGAGAGACGATTACCTTGCCGCCTTTATGATGAGCAGTATTTTGCTTAATCCTCAGCTTCTCATATACAGCGCGGCACTCGGCAGATTCGCTCTTTGCATTCGCTTTATATCCTGCTTTATATGCGGTATAGGCGCGGGGCTTATTATAAGGCTATTTTACAAGGATAAGCATTTCTTTGACTTCACGGGCTTTTCCGAAGGCGCAAGCAGAGATGTTCACCCCAACATGCTCATAAGGCTTATAAAGAACATAGGCAGGAACATAAGGGCTACGGGACCTTATTTCCTCATAGGCATATTGCTTTCGGCGCTCTTTCAGAGATATGTTCCCCAAGAAGCTTTTGCAAGGCTTTTCGGCAATAACGAGGGCTTCGGCTTGCTTATGGCTGCCACAATAGGCGTTCCTCTCTATGCCTGCGGAGGAGGCACCATACCTCTTTTGCAGCAGTGGCTTTCGGGAGGCATGAGCATGGGCTCCGCCACGGCGTTTATGATAACGGGACCTTCGACTAAGATAACAAACCTCGGCGCGCTTAAAATAGTGCTGGGCATTAAGAATTTTATACTCTATATTTTGTTTGTAATGTTATTTGCTCTCGTTAGCGGAGCTGTAGTAAATTTAATTTAAAAGGAGGAAAATCATGAAAAGAGACAATTTTAAGAAAGCGACGGCTTTTGCTTTGGCAATAGTCTTTGTATGCGGTCTGTTTTACTGCGCTGTGTCGGGCGACACCAATGCGGAGGAAGCGACTTCCGTTCAGACGGCGCAGGCGGAGCAGTCGGGCTACAAAACAGATCTGGCTTCCGCTCCCGAGGTGTTTTTCACAAGCGATATAAGCCCCGAGGGTCTGGTGAAGATATATGAAAAAACGGGCTTTGAACCCACGGGCAATGTGGCTGTTAAGATGTCCACGGGCGAGCCTCCCGCAAGCAATTATTTAAGACCCGAGCTCATAGGAGACCTTGTGAGAAGGGTAGACGGAACCATCGTAGAGTGCAACACGGCATACGGCGGCAGCCGCGCTTCATCTGCCGCGCATTGGCAGGTGATAAAAGACCACGGTCTTGACGCTATCACCGAAAAGGGAGCAGACATAATGGACGAGGAGGACTCCATGGAGATACCCGCGCCCAGAGGCACTACTATTGATAAGGACTATGTGGGCTCTCATCTTGCAAATTACGACTGCCTTATTTCCCTTGCTCACTTCAAGGGTCATGCTATGGCAGGCTTCGGCGGAGCCATCAAAAATATGTCAATAGGCGTTGCGTCAAGCAAAGGCAAGGCATGGATACACAGCGGCGGTACAAGCACGACCGATGTATGGGGCGGAGAACAGGATAAATTCCTCGAAGCCATGGGCGATGCTACAAGCGGTGTTGTAGATTATCTTGACGGCAAGGTGGTATATATCAATGTTATGAACCGTCTTTCCGTAGACTGCGACTGCGACGGCAACCCTGCCGAGCCCGATATGCACGACATCGGCATACTTGCTTCTACAGATCCCGTTGCTCTCGACCAAGCCTGCATAGATCTTGTATATGCTCAGAAGGACGGCGACGGAAGCTCTCTTGTTGAGAGGATAGAGTCCAGAAACGGACTTCACACTCTGGAGCATGCAGAGGCTATAGGTCTGGGCAGCAGAAGCTACAGACTCACCGATATTGACGGAGCATCGGAAACAGCGACAGAGGAGACTTCGGAGCCTGTCTCCAACGAGGATACTTCATATGATGTGAGAGTAACGATAGGCAGCAACAAGGTTTTTGTGGGAGAAAATTCCTATGAAATAGACGCTGCGCCCTATATTCAGCAAAGCTCGCAGTCAACACTCGTTCCTCTTAGGTTTGTTGCCGTGGCGCTCGGCGGAGGCGACGCAGACAGCATGGACAACAGCGACATAGTAAGCTGGTCGCCCGAGACAAGGACGGCTTCGGTCGCAGCGGATAACGGCACGGTTGAATTTACAGCCGACAGCGGCACAATGCTTGTAAACGGCGAAAGCAAGCCCATGCCCAACGGCGCTAAGGCGGAGCTTAAGGACGGCAGGATGTATATTCCCTTCAGAGCTCTCGGCGAGGCTCTGGGCGTATCGGTAGACTGGGAACAGGAAAGCTCAACGGCGATCTATCACAAATAATATACGGCAAATTATAATTTTAAAACGGAAGCATAAAGAAAAAAGTGCTTCCGTTTTTTTAATTGTTTTTTAATTTTTTCTAATGCTCATTTAATTTTTGCCTAATGTATGTTTAATATTCCTTTTGTACCATGAAATAGCAAAAACACATAGTCTGGAGGGATATAGGTGAATAAAAAAATAAAGCTCGGCATAGCTGTGCTTGCCATAGCTGCCGTTGGCGCGGGAGGCTTTGCCGTATATGCTCATATCAGGAATAAAAACGGTATGTCGGATATGAACAGGGAGCGTCCTCTGACGGAGGCGGTTACGAGAAATTCTCTCATAAATACGATAACCGCGTCGGGAAGCGTTCTTCTTGAAGATGAAATAGAGGTATACGCCGAGGGAGAGACCAACATAATAAAAAATATACTCGTTGAGGAGGGCGACACCGTAAAGGCGGGCGACCTGCTCGTGGAATATGATGTGGACGACAGAAAAGAGGAGCTTGAAAAACAGATAAGAGATACGGAAAGAGAAATCGAGAATACACAGCTTTCTCTTAAAAGCATGACTGCGCCAACATCCGATACGGAGCTTTCAAAGCTCAAAAGCACCGTTACATCAAAGGAAAAGGCTCTTCAGGATGCAAACACTGCATACAATAGCTATGCTTCAAAGCTTTCAACACAGCAGACAGCTATTGACAATGCAAAGCAGGATGTAAATGATGCCGAAAAAGAGGTGAGCGATCTTGAACAGCTCCTTGCCGTGGGCGGCGCCACACAGGATGAATATGATACCGCAGTTACTGCCGCAAAAAAAGCAAATGATCAGCTTAACGAAGCGCAAAAGGCATATGACGACCTTGTTACGGAAAGAGATAATGCCAAGCTGGGCATAACCACGGCGCAGAATGATGTTACGGATGCCCAAAATGCGCTTAAGGATGCGCAGACGGTGCTGGGAGATACTCAGAGCAAAACACAGTATGAGCAGACACAGCTCACATTAAAGGGCTTGCAGGATAATCTTGCGGACTACAAAAAGGATTTGAATGAACTTGTTTATTCCACCAGCTCCACCGTAGACGGAAAGGTCACGGAGGTCTGTGTAGACGAGGGTACATATACGGAGGAGAATACCGTTATTTTAAAGGTAGCGGATTTCAATAGGCTTATCGTCAGCGCAAGCATAGAGGAATACGATGCTCCCCTGCTTGAGCTGGGACAGAAGGTCGTTATGACGTCCGATGGTCTGGAGGGCAAGGAATATACGGGAAGCATCACAAGAATAAATGACAGCGCGCTTGCCGCCACCACAAATATGGGAAGCGAAACGGCGGTGCCGGTTGAAATTTCGGTCGACAATCCCGATGATGTTCTAAAGCCCGGCTATAATTTAGACCTTGAAATAACGGTTTTGGATAAGCCCGACATACTCACGGTTTCCTCGGGAGCGGTCAGAAAGGACGCAAAGTCTGGCAAAAGCTATGTTTTTGTATCCGACGGCACAAAGCTTAGCCAAAGAGAAGTTACCACCGGAGAGGAAAATGATACCGTTATAGAGATAGTTTCGGGTCTCAGCGAGGGAGAGGAGGTCCTCAGCTCGGCTTCCGAGAGCATAGAGGACGGAATGACGCTTGAGGACATAAGGGCGCAGAGTAATAATACAGCCGAACAGAAAACAGGCAATGACAGATCCGAGGAGGATATGATGAGGGGAGGCATGATGGGCAATGATCCGAATAGAAGGGCTAACCAAGGTGTACCGCCAGGGGGTCCTGGAGGTGGAGGCTTTGGCGGAGGTAGACCTATGGGTTAAGCCGGGAGAATTTGTTTCCATAATGGGCTCATCGGGCTCGGGCAAGTCCACAATGATGAATATACTTGGCTGTCTGGATAAGCCCACGAGCGGAAGTTATATACTTGACGGCATAGATATACCCAATACTCCCGACAGCAGGCTTTCAGAAATAAGGAATAAAAAAATAGGCTTCGTTTTCCAGTCGTTTAACCTTCTGCCAAAGCTAAATGCTTTTGAAAATGTGGAGCTTCCTATGATCTATGCGGGAATTCCAAAGACGGAAAGACGAAAAAGAGCGCTGGAAGCGCTGGAGAGAGTAGGGCTTTCGGACAGGATAAAGCATAAGCCGAACGAGATGTCGGGCGGACAGAGGCAGAGGGTAGCTATAGCCAGGGCGCTTGTGAACGACCCCGCCGTTATACTTGCCGATGAGCCTACCGGAAATCTTGACAGCAAGTCCACATTTGAAATAATAGATATATTCCGTCAGATCAACAATGAGGGCGCTACCATAGTCATGGTAACGCACGAGCCCGATGTCGCTTCCTGCACAAAAAGGATAGTAACATTTAAGGACGGCAGAAAAATAAATGATGAAACTGTTATGGGAGGTAGTAATTGATGCATCTGGGTGAAAATATAAAATCCGCTCTAAAAAATGTCCTGAGCAATAAGATGAGAACTTTCCTCACAATGCTTGGCATCATTATAGGTATAGCTTCCGTTATTGCCATAACATCCATAGGCAACGGCTCTCAAAAGGAGATCGAAGAGCGTTTTGACGACCTTGGCGTAGGAAGGATGACTGTATCCATGAGAAGCAATTCTCCCAGAAATATGTACACCAGTGATGCGCTTACGCTTGACGACTACGAGCTTCTGAAGGATGTAAGAGGAATAAAATATATATCCCCCACATATCAGGCAAACTACTATTCCGTAAAGCTATTGGATCCCAAGGAGACCAACACCGCGCAGATAACGGGCGTGGGAGCGGATTATTATGATATAATGGCTCCCGAGCTTTTGTACGGCGAGTATATAAATCAAGAAAATATAGACAACAAAAGCAAGACGGTCGTTATAACGGACACGACGGCGCAGAAGGTTTTCGGCTACTGCGATGAGTCGGTAGTCGGTCAGCAGATATCCATAAAGTCATGGAAGGGCTCTCAGAAATTTACCGTTGAAGGCATAGTCGAAAATCCCAATGCCGAATCGGAGATGCAGTATGAAAACGAATATCCCGAAAGCATCGTAATGCCTATATCCACAGCGCAGAGGCTTTTCGGACAAAAAACTCTCACCAACATAACTCTTGTTGCGGAGGATCCCGACAATACCGACGCGCTGGGCGAAAGAATTGTTGCAATGCTCGATGATTTTCATAACACATCGGAAAAATACACCTGCGAAAGCACGACAGAACAGCTTGAAGCCATGAATGAGGTTACGGGCACAGTAACGCTTCTTATAAGCGGTGTTGCCGCAATATCCCTCATAGTGGGCGGCATAGGCGTTATGAATATAATGATGGTAACCGTTACCGAGAGAACAAGAGAGATAGGCATAAGAAAATCCATAGGCGCAAAGAACAGCGATATAATGTTTCAGTTTGTGGTGGAAGCCATAATACTTACATTTATGGGCGGACTTCTCGGCATAGTGTTCGGCTGGCTTGCGGGTCTTGCCGCGGGTGCTATACTGGGCATGGAAAGCGTTGTGTCTGTTGATTCCATTATAATAGCTGTGGCTATATCCAGCGCCATAGGCATCATATTCGGCGTATATCCCGCCGAAAAGGCGGCTCGGCTGGATCCCATAGAAGCTCTCAGATACGAATAGCATTTATTAAAAATATCCCCTTTCATTTGGGCGAGGGGATATTTTTATATGCGTTTTTGTCGCAATCGGTCAACTTAACGGCATAAACTGTTATTAAAATACAGTCTAAAATGTGATATAATAATGACATCGGCGGATATGTTTTGCCGTCTGTCTTTTTGTCAAATCACAGCTTGCATTCTGCGTGATTTGTGTTAAAATAGAATAAAACATTTATAAAGGAGCTGGAACCTATGTTCAGATTTAAAAAAAGAATGTTTTCGGGCGCTCTTGCGTTTGCCGTTGCGTTAAGCGCAATGACAATGCCTTATTCGGCAGCCGAGAACGGCGAAAGGTCGGTTGTTATATTTCATACAAACGATATGCACGGCAGCCTTCAGGGCTCCGACAGCGTTATAGGCGTGGCAAAGGCGGCTGCGCTCAAGAAGCAGGACGAGAATAAAGCCATACTTGTGGATGCGGGAGATGCTGCGCAGGGCATTGCGCTTGCTTCTCTTTCAAAGGGCGAGGATGTCATAGAGCTTATGAATACCGCGGGCTATGATGTCATGGCTGCGGGCAACCACGAGTTCGACTATGGACTTGAACAGCTTTCTAAGCTTGTGAGCCTGGCAAAATTCCCCATCATTTCAGCCAATACATATTATAACGGCAAGCCGTTGTTTGAAACGGACAGTTCAGACGGCGCAAGCGTCATGATCGACAAAAACGGCGTGAAGGTCGGCTTTTTTGCACTCACCACTTCAAATACCGCAACATCTACCAATCCAAAGAATATTACGGGCGTAGAGTTCAAGGATGAAGTCGAGACCGCAAAACAGCAGGTGGAGAGCCTCGATGAAAAGGGCGCGGATGTAATAATCGCCATAACTCACATGGGCATAATAGAGGAGGAATCCGACTGCACGAGCCATGAGCTTGCGGAAGCCATGGCAGGCACGGAGCTTGACGCCGTTATAGACGGTCATAGCCACTCTGTTGAAAACACTAAGGTCGGAGATATAGTTGTCGCTCAGACGGGCACCGCTTTTGCGGGTCTTGGCAAAATGGAGATAACTCTCGACGAAAACGGCAATGCAGAAATAAACGAAACTCTGCTCACGCCGGAGGACACAAAGGACATCGTTCCCGATGCCGACACGGAGGCAGAGCTTGAGAGCATAGCCGAAAAGCAGGGAACAATGCTCTCCGAGGTGATAGGCGAAACATCGGGCACTCTCTGGGGAGGCTCTATAAATCAGATAGCCGAGTCCAGAGTGGGCGAGACCAATTTCGGAAGCCTCATCTCCGACGCTATAGCAGAAAATGTAAAGGAAATTCTGCCCGATGAATACAAGGCTTATCCCGTGGTTGCCGTTGAAAACGGCGGCGGCTTCCGTTCGGGCGTGCCCAACGGCAAAATAACAAGGGGACATATAGTAAACGCTCTGCCCTTTGCAAATACAGTCATGTATAAGGTGGTTTCGCCCGCAATATTATACGGCGTGCTTGAAGCCTCCGTTTCCACCGTAAATTCGCAGAATAACGAAACGGGCTTCATGGATGCGGCTTATTCGGGAAGCTTCCTTCAGATAGGCGGTATGCGCTTTGAATACGATCCCAACGCGGAGCAGGGCGCAAAGGTAAAGGCTGTATATCTCGACTCGCAGGATACGCCTCTTGACAGAAACGATAACGATACAAAAATAATATTGGGTTCAAACGACTATGTTATAGGATTAAGCGTCCTCGGCGATGTTCCTCTTGCGGGAGAGGGCATAGGTCTTGAACAGGCTGTAGAGGAGCATATTTCGGCTCTTACAGAAAACGGCGCTAAGCCCCTTTCTCTCCCCGTAACATCGGACAGGATAAAGACCGTGGGAGGCTATCAGCCCAAGGACTACACGGCTCATATAAGATTGAGCGATGCGGACGGCGCTCCCGCGGCGCAGGGAACAAGCATCTCCGTTTATGTTGACAATGTAAAGACGGAAGGAACGGTAGGCGAGGACGGAATATTGAGCATAAATGTCAGCGACGGTCCTCACGCCGTAAAGCTCTATCCCGAGCAGGCGGAGGTGTATGTAAACAACTACAGCGGAGCTGGCGTTATAGAGTCCTACGGCGCTTGGAATGCGGGCTATCCTAAACTCACACTTGCAGAAAATGCGGGTGAGGAAACCACCGCAGCGGAGGAGACCGTTACGGAAACGGCATCCGAAACTACTACAGAAGCCTCTCCCGAAACAACAACCGCTTCTGCTTCCGGCAGAGTGAGCGGAGGAGGCAGAGGTCCCTCAAAGCAGAGCAATACGTCGGTTACGACCACGGCTGAAAGTGAAACGGAAGAAACCACCGCAGAAAAGACAGCCGATAAGACAGAGTCTTTAAATATAAGCATATCCGTAGGCAGCAACAAGCTCACTATAGGGGATAAAACCTATGATATGGACGCCGAGCCCTATATACAGCAGAGCTCCGATTCCGTGCTTATCCCGCTCAGATTCGTTGCTGCGGCTCTTGCCGACGGCAATATAGACGATGCCGATAACAGCAGCGTCATAGAGTGGCAGCCCGACAAAAAGACAGCCGTTATATATGCCGGCGAAAGCATTGCGGCGTTCACTGCGGACAGCAGCATAATGACCGTAGGCGGCGTGGCTGTGGAAATGGACAACGGCGTCAAGGCTGAAATAAAAGACGGAAGAATGTATATTCCCTTCAGAGCTTTGGGCAGGGCTATGGGCGTAGATGTCAGCTGGAAAGAGGCTTCGAGAACGGCTTATTTCAGCACTGAAGGTTAAAAATGTCGCAGATGACTAATTTGACGGCATAAACGACACAAATATTTATTAAAAAATATTGAAATTATTGTAAAATTGTGTTATAATCAAAAATGATAAATGAAAGCATAGTTTTATTTATCAAAGAATAGATATTAAAAAAGGAGGAATGTTCTATGGAAACTACTATGTATCAGCTCACGGATGGTGAGACTGCTGCAGCGGCAGTAGGCGGCTTATTCGGTCTCGGTATAGGCGTGATATTAACGTTTATGCTTGTTTTCTGGATTTTCCAGATAATCGCATTCTGGAAAATATTCACAAAGGCAGGCGAACCCGGCTGGAAGAGTATCATACCTATTTACAACAACTATATTCAGTTCAAGATTACTTGGAAGCCAATGTGGTTTTGGGTAAACTTTGTTTTACTGTTGATCAATAGCATTATAGCTCAGGTAAGTGAACCTAATGCTTTAATTCTCGTTATATCGGGAATAGTAGCTATAGCGCTTCTTGTTCTTAACATTGTTGCTATGGTCAAGCTTTCGAGATCATTCGGTCACGGCGTAGGCTTTGCTATAGGTCTTATTTTACTTTATCCCATTTTCGTTCTTATATTGGGATACGGCAAGTCCGAGTATGAGGGTCCTGACCTTTAATACATAAAACAGAATAGCATTAATTTAAAACTGTAAGCCCTCTGCTTTTTAAAATAAAGCAGAGGCTTGTTTTATATAATATGCCTTGTCGTTTAGGACTTGATTTTTGCTGTTTGAGACGCTAAAATATATAATAGAACAAAAAAATGTACTTTAACGGCACAAACAACAAATATTACGTCATAAACGACACTACACAAAAATCTCATTTATGTTATAATATAGTATAGAAGTAATTTGTTTTTTCGGAGGTTGTTACACATGAAATACGGCAGAAAGATAAGCGCATTTGTTTTATGTATATTTATTATGATATTCAACCTGGATGTATACGGAGCGGACGCCGTGTCGGATCTTTTCCGTTCGGCTGCCAACAGCATTTCCGATTCGTCGGATCAGTCTTCCGGCTCGGGAAATCTGACAGAAAGCTTCGATGTAAATTCAGGCTTTTATAATGAGAAGCTTGGAGAGGGACTTGAATTTCTTTCGTCCATCCCCAACGGCGCTGTCGTAAACGATGCCGTTTATTTCGACATACCTCTAGGTCTTATGGACGCGGAGCTTGAGTATGAGGGCACAGCCATAGAATTTACAAACAAGACCCTCATTTACAACAAGGGCTATTACATACTGAGACTTATAGCAGCTACCAACACGGACGAATCCATTGTGGGCGTATTTACATTCAGAATAAGCGACCCGCCCCAGAACAGGGTGAAGTCGGCTGCTTATAAATACCCCGTTGTAAGCTGTTCTGCCGCCGTTTCCGACTTCGGCGACGGTATGTACAGATATATGCTCCCCAGCTACAAGGCGTTCCTTACTAATGTTCCGGGCTACGGCGAGAGCGTTGAAAACGCCCGCTTTATAATTCCCAGAAATCTGGGCTATTCTCTCACAAGGAACGGACAGAAGCTAAGCCTTGTAAACAATCAGGTCTACAGCACTCCGGGTACATATTATCTCAAGGTCTACGGCTCGGGCTACGCAACGGGCAACGGCTATGAGACCTATTATGAAACGGTTCTCAACTTCAGCATAGCCTCGGAGGACTCCGGAGATGACGGTGATTCGTCATCCTCGTCGGGAAGCTCATCGAGCAGTCCGTTAAGCTCCGCGGCAAGCAGCATAGGCTCTGCGGCAAGCAGCATAAGCTCCGCGGCAAGCAGCGTGGGTTCTGCGGCAAGCGGTTCAAGGAGCAGTATTTCAAGCGGTGTGAACAGCATTTCGAGCAGTCTCAGCAGTATATCAAGCAGATTCGGCTCGTCATCCACAAGCACCGACCTTATAAACGACTATCTTTCCGAAACATTCTTTGACAGCGCAAATCTCTATTCCGAGACATTCAGTTCGGGCGACGCTTTCTATACCAATACGCCCAACGACGGAATAGTGGGCGGAAATGTTTATATTGACATACCTCACAATATGACCGTTACCATGACAAAGGACGGTCTGCCCACACCCTTTGAAAACAAGGCGTACATAAACGAAAAGGGCAGCTACAGCCTCCTTATTACAAATACGGACGGCGAGGATGTAAACACCGCCAGATATACCTTCAGAATACAGGAGGGCGTTGACAAATCTCCTTCCGCCTCGGGCGCCTTCAGTATCAATTCGGATGAAGAACAGGCGCAGCAGAACAGCACCATAGCGGACAGCGAACTTGACGCAACATATCTTCCGCAGGTGAACGATGCGGATATAAATATAGACGACTCCGTAAAGTACGAAAACGAAAATACATATGACGCAGCCAAGGGAATGTATGCCTTCAAGGCAGGCGAGACGACATTCTATTCGTCAGTTCCCGACGGCATGATATCAAATTATAATGTAAAGCTGGATGTTCCGTCTTATGCCGAATTGGAGCTCAAAAAGGACGGCGAGGACATACCTCTGCCTTCCGAAAACGGCGGTGAAATTGAAGACGACGGTCATTACGAGCTCACCGTTACCGACGACAGCGGCGAAAAGACGACAATATCCTTCGATATAGTATATTACAGCACAAATGCTTTTGACAGATTTGTTGCCCCCGAGGGCTATTATATAATCGCCTCTAAGTATGAGGACTACTACGGTACCTATACAGACATTGAGGACGACAAGGCAAGACAGGAATACAACGACGGCTACGAGCTTATAATGAGCCAGCAGGAAACTCCGTCAAATGTATACGAAATGCCTCTTGACGGCGAATATGATTTCATACTTCAGTCGCAGGAGGGCATGCCCGTTATATCCACCACATTCATACTGGACAGAATAGCTCCCGTAGTTGAATTTGAGGGACTCGACAAAAAACTCAAGACAAAGAAAGAAAGCGTAGTGGTTTACTGCTACGATCCCGAGGCAACTCTCGTGCTCATGGACGAATCGGGCGGCACGACAAAAATAGAGCTGGAAGGAAACACGGGCACCATAAACGGCAACGGCAAATATTCTCTTCTTGCAGGCGATATGGCAGGCAATATGAACGAGTATAAAATATCTCTCGGCAAGGGCGGCTCGGTGAAGGGCAGTATATTCAGATCCCTTTTGTTCCTTATACTTCCGGTCGTGCTTGTACTCGGCGGCATACTCCTTTTCAAGCTTGGCATTTTGAGCTTACTCATAGCAAAGGCAAGAAATAAGTTCGGCTCCGGGAAGAAAGCAAAGTCGGGCAATAAGCAAAGCCGCAGAGAGGCTGCCGCAGCTTCGGACGCAGGAGGCTCCGACAATTGGGAGAATGGTTCCGGCGATGGCTGGGAGAGTAACTCCCCCGGCAATTGGAAAAGCAATTCCTCCGACGGCTGGGAGGATAATGCCAATGACGGCTGGGAAAATGATTCGGACGACGGTTGGGAGGAAAATTCCAACGTTGACTGGGGCAGCGACAATGACGATGATTGGGAAAACAGCTGAGAGTTGAAAAGCCATGATACAGAAAAATAACGAAAAAAACATATATATAGCGCTCTTTGGCTATGTAATGCTATATGTGCTCTATTACTTTGTGTTTTCTATGCTTTTTTCTCCCTACGGACTGAGCATCGCCGCAACAACGGCTATGGCGCTTGCCTTCACTATCAATTCCGCCAGACGCAGGGACAGAAAAAGAGGCATAGGCTATAAGGAAGCTTTGGGGCTTAAAATACCGCATATTGAAAAAAAGGACATTGTATCCCTTGTTCTTCTGGGAGTAGGTCTTAACTTCACGATAAGCGGTATTCTGAACCTTCTTCCTCAGAAAATGACAAACAGCTACGCTCAAAGCTATACCGTAATGTTCAGCGGAAACATATACATAACGCTTTTTGTGATGGCTATAGTTACGCCCTTTCTGGAGGAAATATTCTTCAGGGGCATATTCCAGAGAAAGCTTTGCGAAAGGCTCGGCTCATTCAACGGACTTATAGCGGCAACGCTCATATTCGGGCTTATGCATTTCAATATAATATGGAGCGCATATGCCGCGGTGATAGGCTTTTTCATGGGCTGTCTTTATATGTACTATGACAGCGTACTGCCCTCGGCTATAGTGCACAGCATATTCAATCTTATATCGTGCATACCCGTATTTGTATCCGAATACGAGATTATATACCGCTATACATTCGGCAGCAAGCTGTATGTCATAGTATCTCTCATTGCGGGAGTAGCCATCATCTATTATATAATAGACAGAACATGGATAAAGACTTTTTTTGACAAGGAAAACCTAAAAAATGATTTTAAGACTGCTCCGAACGAGCAGAATACAGAAACGGCAGATTTGGAGGCGAAAGAAAATGAAAAAAACGAATAGGATATGCGCTGCTGTATTCAGCATTATTATAGCTTTTTCCTCCGTATCTACGGTGTACACGGCGGATGCAAGCGCGCCCGTCGAGAAATTTGACAGCAGGCTGGGCCTTTACACGGAGACATTTGCAAGCGGAAGACAGTTTGTGTCTACGGTGCCTAATAACGGCGTTACATATGACGCAGTCATACTTGACCTTCCGCAGGGCGCCACAACACAGCTCAGATGCGACGGAAATCTGGTTTCGTTTGCAGATGACGAGCCCATATACAAAACAGGATATTACACTCTCAACATAAGCTCTGCCGATATTATGAGCGGAGAAAACACGGAGACACTGTTTGTTTTCAGAATAATGGGTACGCCCGCGGCGAATACGTACAACAGCAAATTCGGCTGTCCCGAGGCTCTCTGTGTGCCTACGGTTACGGAAGACAGCGAAAGAAACGATATGTATGTATATACATTCCCCAACTACAAGCGCTTCTACTCTTCTGTTTCGGAGGACGGCGAAACGGTGCAGAGCGCGTCGTTTGATTTCCCGCCCAATGTGGGCTATGAACTCTACAAGAACGGCAAGCCCGCTTCCTTTGAAAGGAACAAGGGCGTTACTCAGCCGGGAGCCTACAAGCTCAACGTATATGCCAAGAACTACGGCGTAGCCGAGGGCTTTGAAGCGGTATACAAGGCTGTGCTCACATTCAATATAGGCTCTGCGGGCTCATCCGGCATAGGCAGCACAATATCATCCGCCATTTCGTCGGCAGCCTCAGCCATAAACTCGGGCGCAGGCAGTCTGAGCAGCGCGGCAAACAGCATAGGCAGTACGGCAAGCAGCATAGGCAGCGCGGTCAGCAGCGGTTCATCCGCAGTATCCTCTGCAAGCTCCGCCGTAAACAGCGCGTTGGGCGGAGGCTCGTCATCACAGTCATCTGTCGAGGCAGAAAAGGACGAACTCACGGAGACATATAATGACGATGCCAAAATATATAAGGAAGAATTTTCGTCGGGCGACTCTTTTTATACCAACACTTCAAACGGCGATATAACGGGCGGAAATGTTTACATAGATATGCCCGCAAACATGAGCGTTGCAATGACAAAGGACGGCATGACGGCTTCATTTGCCAACAAAACATATATGAACGACCCCGGAAGCTACACGCTCATAGTTACCGACAACTTCGGCACAAGAAAACTCAGCGCAAAGTACAGCTTCAGAATACAGCAGGGACTTGACGCTTCCGAAAGGACGGAGCTTGAAGCCGAGGATGAGGATGAAGAAGAAGGCGGCAATCCTTCGTTTGACTTTGACGAGGGCGAGCTTGTGAGGACTAACGCCGACTACAGCTTCGATACGGACAGAGAGCTCTTTGCCTATCCCATAGGCGACAAGACGGTGTATATGAATGTTCCTCCTGGAATGTTCTCAAACGATGGTCTTTTGCTTCATATTCCCGACGGAGTTACCGTTGCGGCGGTAAACGGCGACGGAGAGGAATATGAAATAGGTGAAAACGGCGAAATAAACGAAAACGGAACATATACGGTCAATTTAAGCGACGGCAAGGGCAACAACGCAAGCCTTGAGTTTTATCTCTACAACAGGGCTGTGAATATGCCCGAGGACTATACTGCTCCCGCAGGCTATCTCATCACGAACATAGCATATATGAACGGCGATGAATCTTATTCCGAAGAAGAAGAGGAAGAAGAGACCGAGGAGGAGACAGAAACCTCCGAGGAAGATGAAGAGATCGAATTAAGCGACGATGCCGAGGCAGAAACCGAGACTGAAGCTGCCGAGGAAGAGGAAGAAGAAAAAACTCCCGAGGAGCTGGCTCTTGAGGAAGAACACAGAAAGGGCATACAGGTAATATCCGACCTTGTGGATATGGCTGCCAGAAACGGCATTGCTTCCATGACGCTTCCTCTGGACGGAGATTACTCCTTGGTTATGGAGGGCGAAAACGGTCTGCCCACTCTCACATGCGATATAATCGTGGACAGAACGGCTCCTGTGCTGGAGTTTGAAGGACTTAACGATAAAATGGTATCCACGGGCAACGATTTTACATTGAGCTGTTCCGACGACGACGTTACCATAATACTGTACAAGGATAAAGAGGACGGAGAGATCCTTTCCGAGGCGGGCGGTACTTACACCGTGAGCGGTGTGGGCAGGTACAATATTGTTGCCAGAGACCTCGCAGGAAACGAATCCACATATAATGTAAGAATATCAAGACATATAGGCGCTGCGGGAGTTGCGACCATAATTCTCCTTATAGTACTTATAGGCGCTATTGTCGGATTTATATTCTATAATTCAAGGAAATTCTCGGTAAGATAAACACATTGTCTATGAGGTGAATGTATGAATCTTTTGTATATTGTGCCATTTGCTTTCAATTTCATAGAGTGGATAAGAGACAATGTATTACAGCCGTTTATTGAAATACTTGCGGATGTAATAGTAAAGCTTCTTAAGATTCAGTTCCAGCTTATGATAGCATCTATCATGAACTATGTCTACAAGGTGGCATACTTCTTATATGTTGCCGTACTTAAGATCGTGGATGCTCTTCAGACGGTGTTCAATTCCCTGTCGGGCGCTGAGAAGATAAATTATAAAATAAACGGCGAGATCGGTCAGGATTATCTTACCGGCATACTTCTCAGAATACCGCAGATAAAGACAGTTTTCTGGTCTATATGGCTCATAAGCATAGTGCTCTGCGTGGTATTTTTGATCGCCGCCGTCATAAGGAGCATATCTCATCTTGACGATACGGGACAGCCCGTAGGAGATATACTTCGTCAGACGGCAAGCACGCTTTTGCTTTTTGTAACCATTCAGATAATAGCCTTCTGTACGCTCAATCTTGCAAATCTGGTTACATCGAGCGCGCAGAACGCAGTAAACTACGCTATGGACAGCGCGGAGGATATAAGAATATCCAATGCTCTTTTTGCAGCCACCGCCCTGCGAGCCAAGCGAACGGGCGATGCTACCAAGGATGTATACGGTCTGAATGTCATTATGGGCGCAATAAATACCGTAAAAGGACAGGACACAGAGTATACCGTTGACTGGGATGCGGTCAAGGATTTTTACTCGGGCAAATATAAATATTATGACATAGTACAGGTCAACAAACAGCTGGTAACCTGGAAGATAGATTATTTCTCCGCCATAATATGCGTGCTGTGCATACTTAAATTTATGGCGGGCGCAGCGATAGCCTTTGTTCAAAGGGTGCTGTCGCTGATAGTTTCCTATGTTACAGCCCCGTTTTTCGTCTCGCTTGCGCCTCTGGACGGAGGCGCTCGGTTCGAGCGATGGAAGGACTTTTTCATAGGCAACTGTTTCAGCGCAATAGGAGTGCTGTTTTCGCTTAAAATATATCTTATGATACTGCCTATATTCTTAAAGACAGATCTCATAGAGGTAAAAGGAAACGGACCTTTGAACTATCTTATAAGAATTTACTGCGTTATCATACTTTCGCTCGGCTTTGAAAAGCTCGGCGATATAGTAAACAGGATAATTTCCGACGCGGGCATAATGGGTCCGTCGGAAGCGTTCAGCATTGTAAGCAATTTCTATAATAAGGTAACCTCCGGCGTCAACTCTGCTGCCAGAATGATGGGCAAGGGCAGCGCAAACGGCAATAAGGGCGGCGGCAACGGCGGCGGAAGCGGTAAGTAATGGTAGTAACAGTATTTATCAAGAGAGCGTGTTAATATGAACGAAGTCGTATTTTTGGGAATATTCGATAAAATTGCAAACTGGATAATGGGCGGTATAACAAAGGCTCTCACATGGCTTTTTACAAATGTTATCTCTCCCGTGTTTTCCGTAGTATGGGATACCTTCTTAAAGTATATAGTAGATATGATAAGGGAATTTCTTGCGCTTTTGCTCTACAGGCTTTACGCATTCCTTTTGTCCATAGTTTACGCCATAGAACAGGTGATATATTCATTTGCGGGAGTAAGGACCGTCAATATTGATTCAGACACGGGCAACATACTTGATATACTTATGGACCTCCCCGCGGTAAACAAGGCGTTTTGGTACATCACGGCATTGAGCCTTACGCTTTGTCTGATATTTACCATTGTGGCAGTGGTGCGCTCTACATTTGATTTCAACTTCGACAGCAGAAGAAGCGTGGGCAGAGTGCTTACACAGTTCTTTACGGCGAGCATATCATTCCTTATCATGCCTGCGCTGTGCTACGGACTTTTACAGCTTTCTTCCGTTATTATGAACGCTCTGTTCAAGGCAAGCTCGGCAAACAGCGGTTCGACCACCATTGCCGACAGCCTTTATATGATGACCGTAAGGACAGCCATTGAGGAGCAGAAAAAGGGCGGGGCGCAGCTATTGACAAACAAGCTGAATGAATCGCCCATGCTCTGGTACAAACTGGCCGATGTCCAGGACTTTCTGAAAAATCAGGGCATTACATTGAACGCAAGGGATGTAGACCTTTTTGTGGGCTTTGTAGGCTGTATAGGACTTATAATATTCCTTATTCAGATAGCGGCAGTATTCATAAGGCGTGTAATGGAGCTTATGGTACTGTACATAGTTTCTCCCTTCTTTGTAGCCACAATGCCCCTTGACGACGGCGAGCGCTACAACAAATGGCGTAGGACCTTCATAGGCAGGCTTTGTATGGGCGTGGGTATGATAGTCGCGCTTAATATAATGATGATAATTCTGGGCGTAGTCATAGGCTCGGATACGAGCGCGTCCGTAACCTTCGTAAACGCAGGCAACCCCAATTCGGATATTGTGGGCTATGTTTCAGATGTTGCCCTGGATGTTATAATAAAGCTCATATTTATGCTGGGCTGTATAATCTCCGTTCACTCCGTGGGCGTTGCCATAACCGGCATAATGGATCAGGATGCGGCATCCGCCACAAACGAAGCCATGAGTATGCCGAGTCAGGCAGTCGCGGGCGCCAAGTCGTTATACGGCGGAGCAA
>CANRNM010000026.1 GCA_947631975.1 uncultured Clostridia bacterium | reverse complement strand
GTCAAGTTATTCAGTTTTCAATGTGCTGTATAGCCGCAGTCCTCTGCGACAGCTTATTCAGTATATCACATCTTTTTTGCAGTGTCAAGAAGTTTCTGATATTTTTTTATGAATTTTTTTAATTATGTCATATTTTTCTACAGAGTTGCTAAATTGCTCATAATGTGCTATAATTACAAATGTATATAAACAAAAAACAAAAATACACTTCATAAAAAATTCACACGGAGAGCAATTATGAAAACAAGGTCAATAAATGCTTTAAAATGGATATACAAATACACGGGCAGACAGCTTTGGTGGGTCGCCTTTCTTTCCGTTGTTACGGGCGCCATATCGCTTGGCTTCATATGGCTTGCGCTTGTTTCAAGGCAGGTAATAGATATAGCCACGGGCGCCATGGAAGGCAACATATGGTTTGCCGTATTTAAAATAGTGATGATAATAGTGCTCCAGGGCGTGCTCAACATATTTTACTGCAACATACTCATAAGAGCTGTGGGCAAAATAGATATGAAAATGAAGCAGGGGCTTTTCAATTCGCTTTTGAATAAAAAATGGCCCAGCATAAACGAATACCATTCGGGAGAGCTTCTCAACCGCTTTACATCGGATGTGGATATTATAATAGATGGAATAGTGTCTATAGTACCGAGCGGTATAGCACTGGGAACAAGGCTTATAGCGGGTCTTGCGGTGCTTTTTACAATAGAGCCCAAGCTCACGCTCATAGTTGTGATATTCGGCATATTCATAGGCATAGCAAGCAAGATATACAGCAAGCACTTCAAGTATCTGCACAAAGCTCTGCAAAGCGCCAACGGCGTTGTGCGTTCATTCATACAGGAATGTATAGAAAATATAGTAGTTATAAAGTCATTCGCAAACAACAAAATAGTGTCCGAAAGACTTATGGACAAACAGAAAAAGGCTCTCAAGCTCATGTACAAAAGGCAGACCGTAAGCAACATTGCGGACACGGGAGTGTATATACTTTTCACGGGCGGATTTTACGCCGCGCTTGTTTGGGGCGCATTCAGAATAAGCACGGGCTCTCTCACATACGGTATGCTTACTGCATTTTTGCAGATAATAGAGCAGATAAAGGCGCCCATGAGAAATATGAGCGGACTTGTGCCTGCCTTTTATTCCATGATAGCCTCATCGGAAAGGCTTATAGAGCTTGAAAACATGGAAACCGAGCAGCGTTCGTTGGAAACGCCCGATGCTTACAGGCTGTATGAGGATATGGAAAGCCTTGATTTTGAAAACATAACTTTTTCATATAAGGATGAAACGGTGCTTGAAAATGCAAGCACAATTATAAACAAGGGCGACATCGCAGCCGTTGCGGGACCGTCGGGCATAGGAAAATCCACAATGATGAAGCTTATGCTCGCTCTCATAGAGCCTCAGCAGGGCGAAGTATACATTAAACTTAAGGACGGCAGAAAAATACCCGTGGACAGCTCGTGCAGGTGTCTTTATGCCTATGTGCCTCAAGGCAACATGGTGCTTTCGGGAACTATAAGAGAAAATATAAGCTTCTGCCGTCCGGACGCCTCGGACAAGGATATAATAAAGGCGTCAAAGCTGGCAATGATATGGGACTTCATAGAGACCCTGCCCGAGGGACTAGATACGGTAATAGGCGAAAGAGGTCTGGGACTGAGCGAAGGACAGATACAGCGCCTTGCCATAGCTAGGGCATTTCTTTGCGACGCGCCGATACTTCTTCTTGACGAAGCCACATCGGCTCTTGACGAGGGCACGGAAAAGGGACTTCTTGAAAACATACGCTCGCTTGAAGGCAAGACCTGCATATTTATATCGCACAAGCACAGGACAATAGAAATGTGCGACAGAATAATAGTATTCAACAACAAAAAGCTTGAGGACTGCGGATATGAGGAGCTTTCCGAGAGCTGGGAATAGCCGTATATCCAAAATTTAATTAAATTTTCATAAATATATGCTGTAAAATTAAGAATGATATTCTATAATTAAAGCATACCAAGCTTTAGCGCAAAGGAGGAAACGATATGGAATATAAAATACTGGTAGCAGACGACGACAAGGAAATATTAAACGCCATAGAAATATATCTTACAAACGAACAGATGACGGTGTATAAGGCGCAGAACGGAGAGGAGGCTCTCAAAATTCTTGAAGAGCACCCCGACATACACCTTATAATAATGGACATAATGATGCCAAAAATGGACGGCATACAAGCCATACTCAAGATAAGGCAGGACAAGGAGATACCCATTATAGTGCTTTCGGCAAAGTCCGAGGACAAGGATATAGTGCTAGGGCTTAACATAGGCGCAGACGACTACATAACAAAGCCCTTCAACTTTCTGGAGCTTATTGCAAGGGTAAAATCAAACTTGAGAAGATACACCAAGTTCAGCAGCTTTCAGCAGACCAAGGACGAGCTCCTCATAAGAGGGCTTTATCTCAACAAAAAGACAAAGGAGGTAAAGCTTGACGACAAGCCCGTGAAGCTCACTCCGATAGAATTCAAGATATTGCAGCTCCTTATGGAAAATCCCGACGTTATATTTTCAATAGAAGAAATATACGAGAAGGTGTGGAACGAGCCGTTTATAAACAGCGAAAACACCGTTGCGGTACACATAAGGAGAATAAGAGAGAAAATAGAAGTAAACCCAAAGGAACCTATATATCTGAAGGTGGTGTGGGGTATTGGATACAAGATCTCAAAATAGGATAATAGCCATAGCGGGGCTCATAGCCATACTTCTGCTTGTTTCGGCGGCGGCTGTAGCCTGTTTTGAAAAAAAGCTTGACTTCAGCGATGAAAATGTTTCCTATTTTAAAGACAGCGCGGAAATAAACAAAAATGTAATAAGATATGCCAAAAATCTGCAAAGGTATTATATATACTACAACAAATTTGATATTGACCGCGCCACTTTAAAATTATCCGAAATAGACAACTATATCTCAACCGGAGAGGTAACACCCGAACCCAGAAAATTCAGCGCAAGGATACAGCCCTTCGGCGACGGCAAGGAAGCAAGCGAGAACAGCAACGAGGGAATATTGACGGAAAATCCCGAGTCGCTCTATAACTTCGACATTGAGACGGCTACTATAGACAGCCTCATAACAAGGCAAGCCGAGCTTAGCGACGCTATAAACAACTATAATTCAATAGAAAATTATCTGCTCACAAACGATGACTTTCACTATTCCATATACAGCAATGTGCTGTGCAGGGTCATCGCCACAAACACAAACGACTTCTATCAGGAGGGCAGCTATGAGACAATAAGCATCACAGACCCAATTTTTTCCGTTAAGTTCAACAACGAGCTTCTGAACAGCTCCTTTACGGACAGGGGGCTGAAGCTGGATATATCCATACCGGTAACCACATCTTCGGCTACCAAGCTTCAGATGCTTATATTAAAGGACGAGATAAAGTTCAACAAAGTGCTTTCTTCTCCCCTTCTGCCCCTTTGTCTGCTTGCGGCCGCGGCTCTTATAGCGTCATATCTCTATCTATATCATGACGAACAGACAAAGAAAATACTGCGGGAGCTTTGCAGGCAGTACGGCAAGATCCCCTTTGTTTTCACCGTGCCTCTTGCGGTCATGCTTATTGCCGTAACCGTAAAGCACAGCAGGATATATCACAATATGCTCACGGTAAGCATAGTAAACAACCGATATTTTGTGCTCATGGGCGCAATTATAATATCATGCTTTACAATGCTTTTCTTTGCGTTGTTTTTGAGCAATATCATAATAATATTCAAAAATCCCAGAATACTGTACAACTCTCCTTCGGTGAGGATATTTTCATCGGCGTTCAAGGATATACAGCTTGCGCTTAAGTCAAAGAGATATTTCCTTACGGGTCTTCTGATATTTCAGGCTATAATAATACTTTGGATAATAGGCATA
Source organism: uncultured Clostridia bacterium (assembly GCA_947631975.1). Classification (GTDB taxonomy): domain Bacteria; phylum Bacillota; class Clostridia; order Lachnospirales; family CAG-274; genus Gallispira. Next base: position 16,004 of record CANRNM010000026.1, on the reverse strand, counting down.
ATGTTCGTATCGCTTATAGGCGTGGACAATATAATAAAAACTTTGGCTGTATACACCGTTCTGTCAATATCGCTGCTTGTTTTCGGAATAATATTCAAGGCTATAGTTTCCGAAATAAAGCTAAGATATTACTTGCAGGAGCTTGCAGACGGCAACATAGACGCCATACCCGCGCAGACGGGTCCGTTCTCGAAATCCATAAACAACATAAACAAAATAAATACGGGACTTCAGAAAAATGTAAACGAAATACTTAAAAGCGAGAGGCTGAAAACGGAGCTTATAACAAATGTTTCTCACGACCTTAAAACACCGCTCACATCCATAATAAGCTATGTTTCTCTTTTAAAGGGAATGGACAACGAAAACGAGGTAGCTAAGGAATATATTTCCATAATAGACAACAAAGCCAAGAGGCTGAAGGTGCTTATAGACGACCTTTTTGAGGCGTCCAAGCTTTCAAGCGGACAGATGAAGCTGGACAGGATGTATTCCGACATTGTGGCGCTTCTGGATCAGGCTATGGGCGAGCTTTCGTATAAGATAGAGGAATCGGGCATAGAGTTCATAGTTTCCACAAGCTCGGATTCCATACTTATAAACATTGACGGTCAGAAAATGTGGCGGGTATTCGACAACCTCATAAACAACATACTCAAATATTCCGCTAAGGGCACGAGAGCATATGTAGACATAAAGGAAGAAGAAAAGGCGGTAATAATAACCTTCAAAAACATAGCCAACTACAACATGGACTTTGAGGCAAACGAGCTTTTTGAAAGATTCAAAAGAGGCGACGCTTCGAGGACTACGGAGGGCTCGGGACTGGGGCTTTCAATAGCCAAGAGCATTGTGGAGCTTCACGGAGGCATAATGAACATAACTACCGACGGCGATCTGTTCAAGATAACGATACTCCTTTCAAAGCAATAATATGTGTTTGCATTATCGCCTAGGATATGTTATAATTATCGGCAGTATTTCATACGGAGGTAAGCAAAATGGAGCGAAACGGCACTGTTTCCGAAAAAGAGCTTGAAAGACAAAAGGAATATATGGCAAGGATGAGAGAGCTTAACGAAGGCTTCTTTGCCGAAAACGGCAGAAGGCGCAAAATGCACATAACCACCTTCGGCTGCCAGATGAACGCGCACGATTCCGAAAAGCTTGCGGGCATACTCAAAGAGATGGGCTATGTCGAAACGGAAGAAGAAAAGGACGCGGATTTTATAATATACAACACCTGCTGCGTGAGAGAAAACGCCGAAAACAAGGTGTACGGCAATCTCGGCTATCTCAAAAACCGCAAAAAGCAGAACCCGGATATGCGCATAGCTCTGTGCGGCTGCATGATGCAGCAGAAGAGCGTATTGCAGACCATAAAGGAAAAATACAAGCATGTGGACATAGTGTTCGGCACATTCAATCTTTATAAGCTTGCCGAGCTTCTCTACATAAATATGACTACAAATTCGCCCGTATTCGACATATGGAAGGAGCACGGCGAAATTGTGGAGGATCTGCCCGCAATAAGGCATTTCAAATATAAGGCAAGCGTAAACATAATGTTCGGCTGCGACAACTTCTGCTCATACTGCATAGTGCCATATGTAAGAGGCAGGGAAAGAAGTCGCTGTCCGCAGGACATATTAAACGAGGTGAAGGCTCTTGCGGCGGACGGAGTGAAGGAGGTTACGCTCCTGGGACAGAATGTAAACAGCTATGGCAAGGGACTTGACGAAAAAATAAGCTTTGCGGAGCTTTTAAGGCTTGTGAACGATGTTGAAGGCATAGAGAGAATAAGATTCATGACCTCTCACCCAAAGGACCTGAGCGACGAGCTTATATATGCCATGAGAGACTGCGAGAAGGTCTGCCGCCACATTCACCTGCCCTTCCAGGCGGGCAACAACGAAATACTAAGAGTGATGAACAGGCACTACACAAAGGAATATTATCTGAGCCTGGTTGAAAAAATAAGGAAAGAAATACCCGATATCTCCGTTACCACAGACATTATGGTAGGCTTCCCCGGAGAGGGCGAAAAAGAGATAGAGGACACTATAGATGTGATCAAAAAAGCCAAGTTCAACAGCGCCTTTACATTCATTTATTCAAAGAGAACGGGCACTCCCGCCGCCGTGATGGAAAACCGGGTGAGCGAAGAGGACGCAAAGCGCAATTTCAACAGAGTGCTCGATGTGCTCAACGATGTTATATACGAGCAAAACAAATTAAAGGTGGGCAATGTATACAAGGTGCTTGCCGACGATGTGAGCGCAGGCGACGAAAGCTATATAACGGGCAGACTGGACGACAATTCCCTGGTGCACTTCAAGGGAGACAGGAGCCTTCTCGGAAAAATATTTGATGTAAGGATAACGGACTGCAAAACATTCTATCTTATAGGTGAAAAGGTATGAAAATAAAAAGAGCCTTTATATTGCTTTTGGCTGTGCTTTGCCTTTTTGCAGCTGCGGTATGGGCAGACAGCGGAATAAGGGTGAGCGTAGACGGAAGGTACATAAGCTTTACGGACGCAGAGCCCATAATATACGACGGCAGGACAATGGTTCCCGTAAGAGCAGTATTCGACGCCCTCGGCGCAGAGGTGGATTTCAATTCAAAAGGCGTTATAATAGGGAAAAAGGGAAACAACACCGTTGAAATGTGCTTGGGAAACAAATACATAATATCAAACGGTATCCCCTCCGCTATGGACACCGTGCCCATAGTAATAAATTCTAGGGCGCTTGTGCCTGCAAGGTATATTGCCGAGAGCTTCGGCTATAGCGTGAGCTGGGACAGCCAAAGCAAGACGGTATCAATAAATTCAAGAGGCTATGCCCCCGCGCCCGCACCACAGACAAACGGCAAGGATGTAAGGCTCCACTTCATAGATGTGGGTCAGGGCGACTGCACGCTTATAGAGGATAACGGACACTATATGCTTATAGACGCGGGAGAAACGGAATACGGCAGTACGGTCGTGAGCTATATAAAGAATATGGGCATAAGCTGCCTTGACTATGTTATAGCCTCTCACCCGCACTCGGACCACATAGGCGGACTGGACGATGTTATAAATACATTCGATGTCAAAAATGTGATAATAACAAGCGAGGAAGCGGTAACGGCAAGCTTTGAAAACCTGCTGGACGCTCTTGAAAAGAGCAATGCTGACATAATAGAAGCAATGCCCGGAAAGAGCTATACTCTGGGGCTTTCTTCTTTCAAAATACTTGCGCCGGGAAAGCTCGACGACGATTCCAACAACAATTCCATTGCCATAAGGCTTAGCTATAAGCAAAGCTCCGCCCTGCTCTGCGCAGACGCCGAAAAGGAGGAGGAGCTTTATATAGCAAGAAGCGGTGAAAACATAGCGAGCGATCTGCTTAAGGTAAATCACCACGGAAGCCCCGGCTCAAGCTGTGAGGAATTTCTTTACAAGGTACAGCCGAAATATGCCGTGATATCCGTAGGAAAGGACAACAGCTACGGTCATCCTTCAATGAATGTGCTTTCGGCTCTCAATGCCGTAGGCGCAAAAATATACAGGACGGACTTAAACGGCAATGTGGTGGCATCTCTTACGGGAAGCTCCGTGAGTGTGAGCACCGAGAAAAACGATACGGACAAAAGAACGGAAAAAATGCTCCAAAACGCCGTGCTCAACACAAACAGCAAAAAGGTACATCTGCCCGAATGTGAATCGGTGTCAAAAATGAGCGCCAAGAACAAAAAGATATTTTCGGGAAGCGTTGAGGAGCTTATAGAAATGGGCTACAGCGCATGCGGTTACTGCCAACCTTTTTAGCGGAGGAAATATGTACACTATAGACAGAATAGAGGAAAACACCGCCGTAATAACCGACGAAAACGAAAACCGCACATATGTCTCCACGGATATGATAGACGGAGATGTGAGAGAAAGCGCCGTAATAACAAAAGAGGGCGGACGCTGGAGAATAGACGAAAAAAGCACGAAGGAAAGAAAAGCCGAAATGAAAAATAGGCTTGAAAGGCTTTTTAAAAGAGAATAGATCAAAAAATACCTCGGACGGGACTTAGCCGTTCCGAGGTATTTATTTATCATAGCTTATTTTTTATATCCTCCGCTATCTGCTTTATCATATCCTCCTCTGCATTGAAGCCGCCGAAGTGGATATTCACAAGATCGCCCTCAACTCTCGGGAGTATATGGATATGGAAGTGGAAAACGGTCTGTCCCGCTATCTCTCCGTTGTTCTGGAGTATATTTATGCCGTCGCAGTCCGTAGCTTCCTTTACAGCGCCCGCAACTTTCTTTGCCACGGCAAACGCCTTTGCCGTAAGCTCCGAGGGCATTTCAAATATATTGGCATAGTGCTCCTTGCATATAACAAGGCAATGTCCCAGATTGGCGGGATTTATATCCATTATCACCTTGAAGCTTTCATCCTCATATACCGATATGGACGGTATCTCGCCGTTTGCTATTTTACAGAATACACAACTCATTTTTTATTCCTCCTGTCATTTATATATTATGCCGCTTCGTCTTCGAAGAACCTCTTGTGCCATATAAGGAACATATAGACCGTCCATACCTTACGGCTGTAATCTCCCTTGCCCGCTCTGTGGTCGTCGAGATATTTCATTATTCTGTCGGTATTGAAATACTGCTCTGCGGCAGGCGATGTAAACGCCTCTTTTATTATATTATAATATTTATCCTCCTTGAGCCACACCCTTATGGGCACGGGGAAGCCGAGCTTTTTCTTGACTGCCGTTGCCTCGGGAAGGAATTTTTTGCTCGCCATTCTGAAGGCGTATTTTGTGGCTCTCCTGTTCACTCTGTAGTCGGTGGGGAGCTTCCTTGCCACATTGAATACCTCTTTGTCGAGGAATGGCACTCTAACCTCAAGCGAATTAGCCATGCTCATTTTATCCGCTTTTAACAGTATATCGCCCACCATCCAAAGGTTGAGGTCTATAAACTGCATCTTGGTAACGTCGTCAAGCTCGGAGCAGAAGTCGTAATAAGGCTTTGTTATCTCCGTGTGGTCATACTTGCCGGAGGGGGATTTGAGTATTTCCTCTCTCTCCTTCTTGCTGAACATCTGGTTGCCGTTGCCGTAGAATCTTTCCTCCACATCCAGAGCCGCGCGTCTGAAATAATTTTTGCCCTTGAATCTGAAGGGTATGGCTCCCGCAACCGCCGCTATTGCCCTTCTGACGGGCTTGGGAAATATCTTCATGGGCGCAAGAGCCATGGGCTCCTCATATATGTTGTAGCCTCCGAAAAATTCGTCGGCACCCTCGCCCGAAAGCGCAACCTTTACCTTTTCCCTGGCAAGCTTGCTCACGAAGTAAAGAGCTACCGCGCTGGGGTCGGCAAGGGGCTCGTCCATGTGATACTGCACCTTGGGAAGGCTCTCCCAATATTCATCGGTTGAAATTATCTTTGAATTGCTCTCTATGCCGACATATTCCGAAAGGCTCTCGGCATAGCCGATCTCGTTGTATTTTTCGTAGTCGAAGCCGACGGTGAAGGTCTTACCGCTAGCCTTGTCCATGCCGTTTCTGAATGTGGCTGCGACAAAGCTGGAATCCACGCCGCTTGAAAGGAAGGAGCCTACCTCAACATCGCTGACAACGGTATGCATGCCCACGGAGTCAAGAAGCACATTTTCAACATCCTGTATGGCGTCCTGGAGCTTCCTTCCGTCAACGGGGTCTGCCACAATATCCTTGTCGGGCTCGAACTTGGGCTGCCAGTAGCGCTTTATTTCAAGCTCGCCGTCCTTAAAGGTGAGATAATGCGCAGGCTTGAGCTTATAAACTCCCTTGAAAAACGTTTCGTCCAGAACGGAATACTGGAATGTGAGATAGTTTTCAAGCGCAAGGGTATTTACCTCTTTTTTAAACTCGGGATAAGGCAGAAAGCTCTTTATCTCGGAGCCGAAAAGAAGCTGACCGTTTATCTGTGAGTAATAATACGGCTTTATGCCGAAATAATCCCTCGCCGCAAAAAGCTTTTTCTGCTTTGTGTCGTATATTGTAAAGGCGAACATGCCCCGAAGGTCGTTCAGCATATCCTCGCCCTTCTCCTCGTAGAGATGCACAAGCACCTCTGTATCGGCATGGGTGTAGAATGTATGCCCTCTCTCCGTAAGCTGTTCCTTAAGGCTCTGATAGTTATATATCTCGCCGTTGAAAACTATAACGACGCTTCTGTCCTCGTTGTATATGGGCTGCGAGCCGTCCTCAAGACCTATTATGCTAAGCCGTCTGAAGCCCAGCGTTATATCGTCGTCGGAATGTACTCCCCCGCTGTCGGGACCTCTGTGTACTATCCTTTCCATCATCTTTTCTATAATCTTTTCTTTATTCACGGGACTTCCCGTGAATCCGCAAAATCCGCACATAGCTTGTCCTCCATATATGATCCGGTATTAAGTATACAACAAAAGCCAAAAATAATCAAGTGTATACTTCGGACAGATACTTAAAGCACTTTATCTCAGCGTAATATTATAGGTGCTTTCCTTATTGTATTCACCCTTTATCTGAATATTATTAAATCCCTTTCCCATTATATAGCTCTTTATGACATCGGGACTTTTTATTTCGTATTCTTCCGTTCTGAATGTGATGGCAGTATTGCCCTTTTTAAGCTCGTCGTCAAGAAGCTTTTTAAGCTCCTCCTCGCTGTGTATTATAAGCTTGTTCATGTTGTAGTAATTATACTTTTCGGATGTACAAGCAGGGAAATCGCTTCTTTCCCACGAATGGGTCTTGCTTATTATATCGTCTGTGAGATTGAAATAGTTGTATCTCTCCGCTCCCGGAACATCGGGCGCGGGGTCGTCGTTTGTAACATCCACATGATAATATTCGCCGTCAAGGCATATAAGGTTCCACATATGGTTTACATTGTTGGCGGTGCCCGTGATTATGCTCACATCCAGATTTGCAATTTTGCACATTATATAGAATGTGTTGGCATAAGCCTCGCATATGCCCTGCCCGTCCTTCACGAAGCCCACGACGCTGTGAGCGCTCTGTGGAACGCTGTCTACAATGGGACCGTATGTAAAGTTATCGGTTATGAAATTATGTATGGCGGTCTCCTTTTCAAAGTCCGACGAAAGTCCGCTCGTTATAGTCCTTGTGCACTGTGTGAGCTTATTGTATACATCCTTTTCGTCAATATCTAGCCTTGAAAAAAGTCTGGGCTCGTCCACAGCCCTTGCCAGCTTGAAGTTGGGATTATAATCAAAGCTGTATGTTATGACGGATAACTCGCCCGGCACTATCTGACCCGAAGCGGATATCGACACATCATAGTTCTTGAGCTTTTTTATGTCGTACACATCCTCGTCAAAGCCCGGTATGTTTATGGTTATGCTGTCCTCCAGATCTCTGTAGGATGCCTGTATTATTTTCTGCCAGTCCTCGGCGTTTGTAACGACCCTAGGTCCCGAGTTCACATATTCCTTGCCGTATAATGTTGCCCTAAGCTGCTTCCACACGCTCACAAGCTCATCGGCATTGTCCGCAAAAGCGCTGACGGGCAATGATAATGCCGTTATAACGCAAAGAAGCAAAGCCGTTATTTTCTTTTTCATTCCTTTATCCTCCCTATATATTCGAGCTCTTTTTCATTCAGCAGGCGATAATCGCCTTCCTCAAGCCCGCCGTCAAGTTCTATTTCTCCGAAGCTTAGGCGTTTGAGATATTCCACACGGCAGCCCACAGCCTCGAACATAAGCTTTATCTGGTGATATCTGCCCTCGTATACGGTTATTCTCACAGCCGTAAGCCCGTTTTGTTTACCTTCTATTATAAGCTTTGCGCTCTTATATGTAAAGCCCTTAAATGTTACACCTTTATTAAAAATTTCTGCCGTTTTTTCATCCACATCGCCCGAAACAAGCGCAAAATATGTCTTTGCCACATGTTTTGAGGGCGAGAGAGTGCGGTGGGCAAAGTCGCCGTCGTTTGTGAGTATCACAAGCCCTCTCGTATCCTTATCGAGCCTTCCTGCGGGAAAAAGACCTATGTTTCTGTATTTGTCCTCCAGAAGCTCCATGACCGTTTTTTTGTTATCGTCCCTTGTAGCGGATATATATCCGTCGGGCTTATTGAGCATTATATATGTAAATCGGCTGTATTCCAATAAGGCGCCGTCAAGCCTTACGGCGTCGTCTTCCGATATCTTTGCGTCGGCTTTTGTTGCTATGGCGCCGTTTACCGACACTCTTTTGTTTTTTATGAGCTTTTTGACCTCGGTGCGGGTGCCTGCGCCGCAGCCGCAGAGGTATTTGTCAAGACGGATAGACATAATATTTGCCCTCTTTTAAATATTCTTAAAATTTTAAACTATTTTTAATGAATTTTACTGTGTACAAATCAAATTAATTTTGATATAATTATAATAAATTCAAAGGAATTTGTCAAAACATCTAAGATGAATAAAAAATTTATTTTTCAGGAGGAAAACAAAATGGCTGTTATCAACGAAATTATCTGCACCGAGGCTGACGGTTCTTTAAGCTTTGGCAACTACAAGGTTGCCGTGAAGCAGAAAAAGGAGGGCTTTGCGGTAGGCAGCGACGTATATAAGGTGAGGACGCACAAGGATGTTACCCGTCTTTCAAAGAACGGCACGCTTGTGCTTGAGACCGTACCGGGTGCGGCTGTGCACAGTCTTAAGATAGGCGACAGAGTAACCACATTCGACGTGGAAGGCAGAGGAAGCACAATGATAACTCTGGAGCTTCTGGGCGACAGCACATATTCAATATATGTGGACGATGTAAATCTTGACAAGGTGAACACCAATATGACGGGCAAGATAAGCTTCAGCGTGGAGCTTGACGAAAACGCAAAGGCAGTAAGGATAGAAAAGCACTGATATGGCAAAGGCAAAGACTAAATATGTGTGCCGCAGCTGCGGCTACGAAACCGTCAAATGGCTGGGAAGATGTCCCGACTGCGGAAGCTTCAACACATTCGACGAAGAAATGATCGCCTCTCCCGTAAAGGTGAGAGGTGCGGGAATACAGTCCTCTCTCAAGCCTCAAAGGCTGAATGAAATAAAGCCCATAAGCGAGGGAAGGACCACAACGGGCATGGGAGAGCTTGACAGAGTGCTCGGCGGAGGACTTGTGGAGGGTTCTCTCACGCTCATAGGCGGAGACCCCGGCATAGGCAAGTCAACGCTTTTATTGCAGATATGCAGTGAGCTGAGCAGACAGGGCAAAAGCGTTCTTTATGTTTCGGGCGAGGAGTCGCCCCATCAGATAAAGCTGAGGGCGGACAGGCTCGGAGTGGACTCCGAGAACATAAAAATACTCTCCGAGACCAACATAACGCAGATCGACAATGTAATAATGAACGAAGCTCCCGACTTCCTCATTATAGACTCCATACAGACAATGTATACAGAGGAAGCCTCGTCCGCTCCCGGCTCCGTAACGCAGGTGAGGGAAACGACTGCCAAGCTCATGAATGTAAGCAAGGTAAGGGGCATATCCGTAATAATAGTGGGACACGTTACAAAGGAAGGCAGCATAGCGGGTCCAAGAGTGCTGGAGCACATGGTGGACACCGTGCTTTATTTTGAGGGCGACAAGACCGCCGCCTACAGAATATTGAGGGCTGTAAAAAACCGCTTCGGCGGTACGAACGAAATAGGCGTGTTTGAAATGACGAGCGAGGGCTTGAAGGAAATACTCAACCCCTCCGCTTACATACTCTCCGACAGACCCGTAGGAGTGCCCGGAAGCGTTGTAACATGCAGTATAGAGGGTACAAGACCTCTACTTATCGAGGTGCAGGCTCTTGTGAGCTACACCTCCTTCAATATGCCCAGGCGTATGTCCACGGGTACGGACTTCAACAGGACTGCCATAATAATAGCCGTGCTTGAAAAAAGAGCGGGGCTCCAGCTTTCAAGTTACGACAGCTATATAAACCTTACGGGCGGTATAAGGGTAACGGAGCCTTCAATAGACGCCGCCATAGCCGCTGCCATAGCCTCGAGCTACAGAAATATGCCCATATCCGAGGATATGCTCATATTCGGCGAGATAGGTCTGACGGGAGAGCTGAGAGCCGTAACCGAAGCCAAAAAGAGGGTCCAGGAGGCACAGAAAATGGGCTTTAAGACCTGCATAGTGCCAAAAGCCAACCTCAAAGAGGCGCAGAGCGTAGGCGGTATAAAGGTCATAGGCGCGCAGAGCGTGGAGGAATTGCTTGAAAAAGCGCTGTAAATACCCTATATTTTATAAAAAACTATGGACATATACCATAATTTGTAGTAAAATTAAAAATGATTTTAAACGAAACAGCACAGGAGGAAACGGTAATGACATTATATCAAAAGTGGTTTTCAACCGCATACTATAAGGACGGCAGGAACAACGCCGTGCTCTGGAAGGACTATCTTCCCCGCGAGCAGAAAATATACGAAGATATAATAGGAAACAAGAAAAAGGAAGTAAAGGGCACGGTGAAGGAGCTTGCCGAAGCCTACGATATGCCAACGCACTACATTGCGGGCTTTATAGACGGCATAAACGAAACGCAGGACCCTCAGATCGACCTTGAAAGCCTTGAAGAAGACACAAATATAACGCTTAAAATAGATTTTGAGAGGCTTTACAAAAAAATGGTGGAGTACAAGGCAGACCATCTTTATTCCCTCCCCCAGTGGAAGGAGATATACTCCGAGGACGACCTCGCAAGGCTCTACAAGGAGCAAAAAAGGTCTACAACGATTGTAAACGCCTCGCCCAAGATAGGCAGAAACGACCCCTGTCCGTGCGGAAGCGGTAAGAAATATAAAAAATGTTGTGGTGCAAATTAATTGAAAACGCTGATTTTTAAAATTGACAAGGACAATATAGACATGGGAATAATAGACAAGGCCGCTGATGTTATAAAATCAGGCGGTCTTGTGGCATTTCCCACGGAAACGGTATACGGTCTGGGCGGAGACGGGCTCAATCCCCAAGCCTCCGAAAAGATATATACGGCTAAGGGCAGACCGTCCGACAATCCGCTCATACTGCATATATCCGACATTTCACAGCTTGTGCCTCTGGTAAAGGAAATACCCGAAAACGCCGTTAAGCTCTATGAAAAGTTCTGGCCTGGTCCCCTCACCCTTATATTCAAAAAGAGCGAAGCTGTGCCTTATGAGACCAGCGGAGGGCTTGACACCGTGGCTGTGAGATTTCCGAGCAATGCTATTGCGCAGAGCTTTATAAGCGCATCGGGTACGCCCATAGCCGCGCCCAGCGCCAATACATCCGGAAGACCAAGTCCCACAAGAGCCTCGCACGTGGCTTATGATTTGGACGGCAAAATAGATATGATACTCGATGGAGGCGCCTGCGACTTCGGGCTTGAAAGCACAATAGTGGATGTGTCGGAGGATATACCCTGTCTTTTGAGACCCGGAGCGATAACTCTTGAAATGCTCCGCGACACGCTTGGCAATGTGAATGTAGACAAGGCTGTAACGGATATGCTCGAGGGCGGAGAGCTTCCCAAGGCTCCCGGAATGAAATATACCCACTATTCGCCCAACGCCGATGTGATAATAGTGCGCGGTGAAAGGCAGAAAATAGTGCAGAAAATAAACGAGCTCATAGCCGATACGGACATAAGGCTGAAGGTGGGTGTGATAGCCACGGAAGAAAACAAATACAGCTATAGAGGCTGTGAAGTACTCGTAGCGGGCAGTATAAACGAACCCGAAGAGATAGCCTCAAATATTTTTAAGATGCTCAGGAAGTGCGACCACCACGGCATAGACAGAGTGTATGCCGAAGGACTGCCCGAAAGCGAGATAGGGCTCGCAATAATGAACAGACTTAAAAAAGCGGCGGGCTATCACATAGTGGACGCATAAAATAAAGGGAGGACAAAAAAATGATAGCTTTGGGCTGCGACCACGGCGGATATAAGCTTAAGAAAGCCGTGATAAAATATCTTGAAGAAAACAACATAGAATATAAGGACTTCGGCACATACAGCGAAGAATCCTGCGACTATCCCATATACGGCAAGCTTGCGGCAAACGCCGTTGCAAGCGGTGAATGTGAAAAGGGTATAATAATATGCGGTACGGGTATAGGCATATCCATAACCGCAAACAAGATAAAGGGCATAAGAGCGGCTCTCTGCCACGATGTGTTTTCGGCAAAGGCTACAAGAGAGCACAACGATGCCAATATGCTCGCCATGGGCGCAAGAGTTATAGGCGAGGGACTCGCCATAGAGATAGTTAAGGCCTTTCTGGGAACGGAATTTTCAAATGATGAAAGGCATATAAGACGCATAAATATGATAGAGGATTAAAACATACTTTATAATAAAAGGAGGCATTTTTATGAGCAATTTATGTATAGTGGAGCATCCGCTCGTGCAGAACAAGCTGGCGCACTTAAGAAACAAGGATACCAACAACAAGGAATTCAGAGAGCTTGTGAAGGAGATATCAGCCCTTCTTTTCTATGAGGCAACAAGGGACTTAAGCCTTAAGGAAGTGAATGTAACAACTCCCAAGGGCGAAGCCAAAAGCAAGGTGCTAGACAAGGAAATAGGCATTGTGCCCATACTCAGGAGCGGTCTGGGAATGGTGGAAGGAATAGTAGACCTTATGCCCAACGCCAAGATAGGACATATAGGACTTTACAGAGACCCCAACACCTTTATGCCCATAGAATATTACTGCAAGCTCCCCGAGGGCGACGACATCGAAATGTATGTAATAGAGCCTATGATGGCAACGGGAGGCACTTCCTCGGCTGCAATACAGTTCCTTAAGGAAAGGAATTTCAAGAACATAAGCTATATATGCCTTATATGCACTCCCGACGGAGTAAATAAGCTTCAAAAGGATCACCCCGATGTGGACGTATATGCGGCGGCTCTTGACAGAGCGATAAGCGAGGACGGATATATAGTGCCGGGTCTCGGCGATGCGAGCGACAGAATGTTTGGTACTAAATAGAGGAGTTTATTATGTCTGAAACATGGCTTTTATGTCTGACAGCCTTTGCGGTTGCCTTTGCAATTACATTACTTACAACGCCCATGGCAAAAAGCCTTGCCTATCGTATGAAGGCGGTGGACTTTCCGCGCTCAAGAGGCATGAACAACGAACCTGTGCCCCGCATGGGCGGTCTTGCCATAGTGCTGGGCTTTATGGCTTCCATAATACTTATGTCATTTTTCATAGATGATTTCCACACGGCAAGGTTTGTGGGCTTCATTGCGGGCGCTATCATAATAGTGGTCGTGGGAATGTTTGACGATATATACGAATTGAGCGCAAAGTTCAAGCTTGCGGTGCAGATAGTTGTGGCTGTGATAGTTGTGCTCACGGGCACAAAGCTTGACTTTATAATGTGGCCCATGTGGCAGTATTTAAAGCCGTTTTCAAGCATTATAACGGTGTTCTGGATAGTCGGACTTATAAATGCCGTCAATCTTATAGACGGACTTGACGGTCTGGCTGCGGGCGTTACCACCATTGCGGCGGTGTGTCTTACGATACTCTGCGCGCTTTCGGGCAACACTCTTGCCGTGGTCATATGCGCGGCAATAGCGGGCTCAACGCTCGGCTTTCTGCCGAGAAACTTCGCTCCCGCGGAGGTATATATGGGCGATACGGGCTCAACATTTTTGGGCTATGTGCTCGCCGTTACCTCCTGCATAGGAGTGTTCAAGACCTACGCCCTGCTTGCCCTTCTGCTTTCCGTGCTGGCTATGGCTCTGCCCATACTGGACACTCTCTTTGCCATGATAAGGCGGGCGCTCAACCACAAGCCCATAATGTCGCCCGACAGGGGACACCTTCACCACAGGCTGGTGGATTCGGGCTTAAGCTCACAGCAGGCTGTTATGGTGCTGTACGGACTTAGCTCTATAAGCTGTCTTATAGCCGTGGTGATAGCCATAAACGACTACAGAATAACGCTGGCGCTTCTTATGGTGCTTCTTATAATGATATTGATGCTGTTTGTTTACGGCAAAAGAACAGACAGGAAATAAAAGGAGGAGTTATAAAATGAAAAAGAAACTTATGATATCGGCTGTTATATTCGTGCTTTGCATGATACCGCTCACGGTAAGCGCCTCGGCATCGGCGGCAGACAGTAAAGGCAATGAGCAGGCACAAAATTTACAAGGCGCAAATAACGGCGGGATAGCCATCAACATAAACGGCAAATTTCTTGAGACCGACCAGCCTCCCGTTATAGAAAACGGCAGAACTCTCGTGCCCTTGAGGGCTATAGGCGAGGCTTTGGGCTGCGAGGTAAGCTGGGAGAACGAGAGCAAGACGGCAATATTCACACAGGGCGATGTGAAAGCCGAAATAACCGTGGGCAAGAGCAGTATTCTTGTGGGCGACGGAGTGTATGACGAGGAGCTTCCCATAGACACGCCCGCCTCCATTATAAATTCCAGAACTATGATACCGTTACGCGTGCTCTCGGAGTGCTTCGGCTACAGCGTGGACTGGAACGCGCAGACAAAGACGGTTACCATAAATTCAAAGCTTATGTCCGACAACGACACGGGCGAGGCGGAGGAGCAGGATAAGCTCGACACCTCCGCAGCTGGTATGGCAAGCAATGTGATGTCATATGCAAATGTACTTATGGGCACAACGAGGATAATAGACGCCGTTGAATACAAAAACGAGGACTATGAAAGTCTTAAAAGAGAGCTTGAGGATATAGCGCAGACGGCGGAAAGCAAGAGCTATGACGAGCTTGTGAGCATATTTTCAAGGCTGAAGGAGATAGACGCGGCGCTTTCGTCGGCTGCCGAGGACGCGGGAGTGAGCGATATAGTTGCGGAATACTACGAACCGCTTGTTGAACCGCTGAATGAGATATTGAATAATTGAAAAAAATACCGGCGTTTTGCCGGTATTTTTTCATAGAATAACTCCTTAGTAATTAAATTCAAAAGGTTCACCGTTTTTATAGGCTTTAACAACTCTGTTTTCTGTGTCCACTTCATATTCAACGTTGTCAAGACCTTCTTCGATCACCTCAAAATCACCGTTAAGGAATGTGACCTTGTCCGTATTTCCCTCGGGGAAGTATTTATATAAACCCTGAAATTTATCAAATTCACTTCTTGCAAAATACAGTCCCTTGTCAACTCTGTACATAGTGCAAAAATCTGTTTTCAGTTTAAGTTTGCCGTTGGCATCTATAACACAGGCTTTATTGTCGTTCAAATCATTGGCAATAAATTCTCCGTTATCCGTAATGCGAATATGGAAATAATCGTCCGCTGCCTTTTCCTTTGAAAAAAGGCGGTATATATACCAGTCCATATCAGGGTCTGCGCCATGCATTGCATATCTGTCCATATACCTTCTCACAACAACATTTGTGCCTGATATTGAGTCTATACAGTATGGTATATCCGGTATACCCGTTGGATTGGGCAGCTTATAATCTATACTGCCCTTAAGGTTACCCTTTGTATCATATGCATAATAAGTATTTCCTTTTTTAAATGTGACGGTATCGTTGTATACCCATGTAATTATATCTTCATATTGAGCCTCAACCAAAACTTTTCCGTCTCTGTCCAGAAGTCCCATCAAAAGATCGTAGTCATTTTCGGGAGCGTGTATCTTATAAAAATATACTCCGAACCCGGCATCCTCGATGTAGGGATAATCGGCAAGAATATTACACTCTTTGTCCATTAGTACAGTATTGTACTCTTCATAAGAGAATAAACGTTCCGGATCTGACGGCACTGCCCGTACATGGTCATCGCTATGATGTTCTTCGTAAGAAGATTGTATACTCTCTGTATCTGTATTATCACCGGTTTCCGCTTCCGAAGTATCTGCTTCGCAGTTATATACTCTCCACATTGTAGCTATAGCCTGTTCTCTTGTGTAAAAATCATAGGGAGAAAACCTGCCCTCACCCGTTCCTGCCATTACATAGGTATCTCCGCTTTTCATA
>CANRNM010000025.1 GCA_947631975.1 uncultured Clostridia bacterium | reverse complement strand
CAAGGGCTCAAGCGGCGACTACACTCAGATAGACGATATGCTTCTGAGGAAGTACGGCACCCACTGGAGAGCCGACATTCTTGGCATTGAAAAGGGCAGCTACACCATTAAAGTAAGCGCCATTGATGCGTCGGGTGCAGAGCTTGCTTCGTCAGATAAGCAGGTTACTGTAGAGGCGCAGGACAGAAGCGGCTTCGCCTTCCACAAATCAAAGACGACCACTCCGGGAGCTTATGATGAAAACGGCAAATTAAAGCCTAATGCGCAGGTCATTTATCTCACAAATGACAACTTCAACACCAAGGAAGTACAGCTTTACGGCAAGAACAATCAGCTTGTAACGGCTGTAGGTTTTGACGACATAATAAAGCAGCTGGCATATGCTTACAATCCGCCCACTGCCATAAGAATAATAGGCAGGATAGGCGCTGATGCATACAGCGGCATGGCTATGACAGAGGACTGCGTTCAGATGAAGGGTCTTGAATCGGGCTCCAACAAGAACGACTACACCTGCGAGGTAACAATAGAGGGCGTCGGCAACGATGCGGCTCTTTCGCAGGGCACCAGCTTTTATAAGGCGGCTTACTGCGAAATGAGAAATCTTGCGGTAGGCGGCTTCGGCGACGACGGAGTGTCGCTCAAGAGCTGTAAATATATGTGGATACACAATCTCGACCTTTTCTACGGCAATGCGGGAAGCGACGCCGACCAGGCTAAGGGCGACGGCTCTATAGACCTTAAGGACGATTCGCAGTATATTAATGTAGATTATGTTCATTTCTGGGACAGCGGTAAGTGTTCTCTCTGCGGTATGAAGTCCGAGAGCGGACCCAACTACATAACCTATCACCACAACTGGTTCGACCATTCCGATTCCAGACATCCCAGAATAAGAAGTATGTCTGTACATATTTACAACAACTACTTCGACAGCAACGCCAAGTACGGCGTGGGCGTAACATACGGCGGTTCAGCCTTTGTGGAGAACAATGTGTTTGAAAACTGCAAGCACCCTATGCTTATATCCATGCAGGGCACGGATGCCCAGGGTAATGGCACCTTCTCCGGCGAGAACGGCGGCGTTATAAAGGCTTGCAACAACCAAATGAGCGGCTCAATCACACAGGCAACGAAGTATTACAGCTCGTCAAATACACAGGAATTTGACGCTTATCTTGTAACAAACAGAAATGAAAATGTTCCCGACAACGTCAAGGCAAAGCAGGGCGGCACGTCTTATGACAACGCTTCTCTTGCTGTAGACAATGTAAACGCAACTCCCGATGATGTAGATACGGTAGTAACTACGGTAAAAAAATATGCCGGCAGAACAAACCGCGGTGATTTCACTTATGACTGGTCGGGAAACGGAGCAGAGAACTATAACGTTGACAACACATTAAAGAGCAAGGTGCTCGACTATGTAGAAACAACGCCCTATCTCTCCGTAGGACCCAACGAAAACGGCGCGTTCACGGAGCCGTCTTCCGAGCCTCCGTCGCAGGGCACGACCACAAAGCCCGTTGAACCCGACCCCGAGGAGTCCACAAAGCCGGGCGAGGACACCGAACCCACAACGGTAGACCCCAAGGGCGCAGCCTCAATGGGTACATATGAGCTTGGCAGCGGCGCCGGTAGCGGTGATTTCAATGTAGTGAAGAAGGATATCTACGGCAATATAGACTTTTCGGGCGTAAGAAGTGTTGAAACTTCGGGCATAAAAATAAGAGCGGGAAATACCATTCCCTTCACGCTCAGCTCATCCACAATTGTGGAGATCACCTGCACCACTCCATCTACACCCGTCATATTCGAGGGCGGAGGAGCAAGATTCACATGCACGGGCACAGGCAAGTACACGGTGCCCGCAGGCGCATACAAGATATATGGCTCAAAGTCGGGCGGCAATTCTACCATAACAAGGCTTGTGCTCACACAGGACAGCTCGTCGACGGTTACTCCCGAGCCTCCCGTTGAGGAGACTACGGCAGAGGTGGTTACGGCTCCCGACGGCTACCAACCCATAACACAAAAATTGACGCTCAATAAGAGCGGTTATGCGCAGTATACCGCAAAGAGCGGCGGTTATTTTGAGCCTAACGACAGCGCTAAGGTATACGCTCATGATACAAACGATGCAATAAGGATAAGAAACGGCGGTACTCTCACATTCACCGTTGGAGCTAACGCTTCAATTTCCATAACGGCAGGTCATGCCAGCTCCAGCACATCCGGCACAAGACGCCTTATGCTTAAGCAAGGCTCGAGCACTCTCGGCACGCTTTCTTATGAAATAGGTGAAAACAACACCAGGACCATAGCTTCAAAGCTTGCCGCAGGCACATATGTATTGACTGCGGACAACGACATAAATATCTACTCCGTTGTGTTCAGCTTTGATTCCGCTCCCGCCTTTATTAAGGGCGATGCGGACAACAGCGGAAATGTCGACGCTAACGACCCCAAGACGGTGCTTATGTATGTTGTGGGACTTATAAACAGCGTCAACAATCCCGAGGCGGCGGATGTGGACGGCGACAAAGCCGTAACATCGCGAGACTCCTTCCTTATTCAGGAATTTATTAAAAACGGCAGTTGGTGAGAGGAGGGGATAAGAAATGAAAAAATGCTTTAAAAGAATTTTAAGTACGCTTATGGCTTCTGCCATAGTTGTTTCATCGCTTGTCTTTGCTCCTCAGAGCGCTGCGGCGGCAGATACCTCTATAAATGCAAAAGGTTGGTATGAGAGCATAAGCGCAGAGGTCGTAGGCGTGAGAAAGTCAAGCATTACCGGCGTAACCGTAACGGGCGCAACAAATCTCACATTGTCTTCCAATGACATAGAATATCTCATAAGAGAAAAAAACAACGGAAATGTTCTCATTGACATACCCGGTCTCAAGGCAGGCAGCGGCTACAAATTGACTATTGCTATGTCAGGCGGATTGAATATCACTGCGGACAACATAACCGTCTATGCGCACGACCGCGCGGGCTATGCCCACTATGATGCCAAAAATGACGGCGGCAGCAAGTGTACCGACGGTATAGGCGGCTACACAAACGACGGCGAGCTTAAAAGAAATGCCATAGTTATGTATGTTAACGAGGCAAACAAGAACACCGTTCAGGTGCCCGGATATGACACAACCAACTATCCCAAGGGCATAGGCAATATACTCAATGAAAAGTCAGCCCACGGCGACGGCGTGCTTGGCGGCGGCAAGAAAAATGTAATAAAGGAACTTTCGGAAAAAAATATCCCCCTTGTAATAAGGTTTGTGGGCACTATAGAAGCGGGCGATTCCAACACAAAGGATAATCCGCCCAAGGAAAATATAAACGGTCTCACGGGTTACAACTCCACTGTCAACGGCGGCACAGCCAAGGACAACGGCATGGTAGCCAGAGTTTACAAGGCTGACAACATCACCTTCGAGGGCATAGGCTCCGATGCCACGATAGACGGCTGGGGCTTCCAGATAATAGCTCAGACGGGTTATCCCTCGCAGGGTTTCGAGTTCAGAAACCTCAACTTTGTTTCAACTCCCGAGGACGCAATAGGCTTTGAGGGAACTTCGAGCGAATCCTCATCTCCTCAGACAAAGGAATGGATCACATCGCCCATAAAATATTGCTGGGTGCATAACAACACCTTCCAATCGGGCTATTGCAAAAATCCTGCCGAGAGCGACAAGGCAGAGGGCGACGGCTCCGTTGACTTCAAGCGCGGCTACGGCTACACAATGGATTATAACCACTATATATCAAACCACAAGACCAATCTTATAGGTTCGAGTGATAAATCAATACAGTATGATGTTACCTTCCATCATAATTTCTATGAGGGCGTATGGTCGAGACAGCCTCTTGCAAGACAGGCTAACATACACATCTACAACTCATATTTCCTGAATGGACCGGGTACGTCATACATCATCTCCGCAAGAGCGAATACTTACATTTTCTCGGAGGCAAATTTCTACGAGAACTGTAAAAATCCCGTTGAGGACGCAGGCAGCGGAGGCGTTGTAAAGAGCTATAACGACAGCTTTTCGGGTTGTACGGGAGAGAACAGCGCAGTAGTAGTGAGCAGTAAGAATGCTTCCGTTTCTTCAAAGAACCTCTATGCGGGCTTTGAGAATAAGTCTATGTATCAATATGAGGTTACGGACGCGGCTCAGGCAAAGGCGGACTGCAAGGCTAAGGCAGGCGCTATGAAGCCTCTGGACGAAATAAATATGGAAGCCGAGCCCGAGAGCGTTATTCCCAAGAACCCCAAGGCTCCGCTTGCTCTGCCCTATGAGCTTGATTTTGCTTCTAGTTCAAATTCTAATCATTGGACGAAAAAGACAAAAGAAACTCAGCTTTCGGCAAACACTACGTACGACCTTGAAAATGCGCTCTTTACTCCTACGAGCAAGGTTTCGGCTACTGCGGCAAATGCCAAGATAAAGGACAACGCGCTCATATTCTCCGTTGTTCAGCCTGTTGATGTTGAGCTTAAGTGCGCAAATACGGGAAGCTACGGACTCATTCTCTACAATGCTTACGGCATTGCCGAGATGGAAGTGCCTATAGGCGGAACGGGCAAAACAACCGTTGACGCAGGCACATATGTCATAAAGTCGTCCAACATAGATAAGGAAGCGTATATAGAAAACTTCAAGGTAAGGGCTCACAGTGCGACCGACACCACGATAGAATACAGCACCGTTGAGGAGCAGACACAGCCCACCACATCGCAGGTTACTACAAACAGTCAGTCCAAGCCCGAGCCTCCCACGGAGGAGGAAACAGAGGCTCCGCCTTACACGGGCAGTGGACTTATATGGAACTACACAAGCGGTGAAAATACTCTCAACGCAAGCATAAGCGCAAACGACTGGTCGGGCGCGGCGCCTGTTTCATACGGCGGCACAACTCTTACACAGGCTATAAAGATGGAGAGCTCCACGGACATTTCGTTCAGCGTTCCCGGCAAGGGCAAGCTTACCATTGTAAGCTACTCCACAAATGCAGCGCCTACTATATTGCTCAACAATGAGAAATTGAACGTAAGCAAAAACGGCGCAATTACTGTGGATGTATCGGGCTATGTATCCATTGCCAAGGGTACTGCGAGCACATATCTCTACTTGCTTGAGTTTGTGGGCGAGGGTATGGAACCCACCACAGAGCCGACCACAACATCTGCTACAACTACTACCGTAGAGCAGATAAAGCCGGGTCCCGACGAGAGTTCCACCGAGGCAACTACCGAGGATACGGTTGTGTTGAGCGTTGCAAAGAAGACGGCTAAGCCGGGCGAGAGCGTTTCCGTTCCCGTCGCAATAAAGGGTATGGACAATATAGCCAACTACTTTATGACTATATCCTATGACCCCGCAATACTTAGCGTTGATTCGGTTGACAACGGCGATGTTCTTCCTAATGCCGTATTGCTTGCCAATACGAACACCTCGGGCGTGATACTTGCCGCGGCTTCAAATATAGGCGACTCCGTTAAGACCGGTTCAGCCCTTCTTGACCTCAAGTTCACGGCTATCAAGGCGGGCACTGCCAACCTTGGCATATCGGTTACCAACCTTGGCGACTTCGAAAATGTGTCTGTCAAGAACACCGCGTCGGCAGGCAGCGTTATGGTAGCTGCCGAGCCGGGCACCGTAACGCTCAAGGGTGATGTGGACTGCGACGGCGATGTGGATAAAACCGACGCTGTTATACTCATGCGCCATATATCGGGCATAGAGCTTATAACGGACTCTACGGGTCTTGCAAATGCCTTCTGCGTTACCGATAAGTCAAAGGGCGCGCCCACTCTGCTCGATGTTTATTATATCCTCAAAAATCCAAAGGAAGCAGAGTTCAAGGGCAGCATTATAGAGAGCGGAAAGCCTCTTGCAGTCGGTGATTATTTACAGGGTCAGATAGAGATATTTGATACCGGTACAGGCAGCGGAACTGACGGAGAACAGTGGGATGTTGTTGAAAACAGCGCTGCGAAAATAAACAACACGCAATATGCAAACAGTGTTCAGGGACACAACAATCCATCTCCTTCATATAACGGTAATAATGTAAAGGCTGTGCCTACGGCAGGTTCTTATGTAAAGATAACGCCTAAGAAAGATGCAAAGCTTGTTGTGGATATGAGACTTGGCGGAGGAACCTCTGCAAAGCATTTTGCTTTCATAAATCAGGACGGAGACACGGTAACTCAGATAGATTATGAGGAAAATACCGATAATGATGCTCAGATGTATCTTCACAAGTCCTACACCGTTGAGGCAGGCAAGACATACTACCTTACAAGCGGCGGTACAAAAATATTCTATTATAAGATAGCTTTGGAATGATGAATTGAAACAACAAGGCTCAACGGGGACGCCCGAACGGGCTATCCCCGGTCCTTCAAAAAAAATTCATTTGTTCTATTGCAATTCTTGCAAATATAGTTTATAATTAATTTAAGTTTTTAAGTATTTTTAAAGAAGGAGGTTAATTATGAAGAGAATAGTAGGCGTGCTTGCGGCTGTTTTTGCTGCTGCACTTATGGCTGTGAGTGTTCAGGCTGCCGAGTATTCTGTGGGCGTAAGCTCCGTAAACAGCGCTTCACATCAAGCTACGGTGCCCGTCAGCATCATTCCCGACAGCGGCGGCGAAAATGTCAGCGGCTATATAATTCAAATCAAGTATGACCCCACAAAGGTCGATCCCGTCAAAAATGGCACGGATGACCTTGGAAAAGACGCATATGCCGTGGCTGATGAAAACTTTGAGGAAAACAGCGGTTCTGTGCTTGTAAGCGGTATTATAGAGAACACAGGCGCAAACGAGAACACTCTTGTTGTGGCGTGGGCAAGCGCAACTCCTGTTCCTGTGAGCACGAAAACAAATATGGCTGAAGTTACATTCCAAGCGGAAGAAAATGCCACAGGTTCGGTCAATTTGGATGTTATCGTTGTGCAGGCTACAAAGAACGGCACCGAAATAGACAGCGCCAATACCGATGTAGCGGGCGAAGACGGTAGGATAGATATAACAAGCTTCCTTAGAGGCGATGCAAACGGGGATAAAGCAATAGATGCACAGGACGCAAGCATTGTGTTACAGCATATTGTAAAGAAAGCCACAATTTTAGATGAAAATATGGAAGCAGCTGACGCAAATAATGATGGAGTATTGGATTCTCAAGACGCAGGACTTATACTTCAACATATTGTTAAAAAGGCTACAATTATTCAATAAATATAGGAGATTTATTATGAAAATAAAAAAATTATTAGGTTTTATTATAGGCTTAGGAGCTGTTTTAGTTATGACTGCTTCTGTTTATGCCGCAAATGATGTTAGAATTGGTGAAATAACGCCTTCAAGTGTTGCACAAAACAAAATAATTGTTCCGATTGTTTTTGTTACAAATGAATCATCTTTGAGCGAAGTTGGCTCATTCCAGTTTGAAATTGATTATGATAATACGGTTTGGAGCGCTGTTAGCTATAGTGATCCTCATATGCATACGGTAACCGATGAAGCGAGTGGGGCTCAAATAACGGAATATTTTGGAACTCCCGAGGCTAATGTTGTTGCTACTAATGGAAATATTTCAACTTATCGTTATGCATATGCTTGTAATGGTAGCAGAGGTGGTTATCCAACAGTCAAAAATAATGAACTTATATTGACAAAATTAATATTTACTTCAGCTAGTTCAACTTTACCGGAAAACATTTCACCTAAAGATTTTGTCTTAACGGCTAGTTTTATAGATGATACAGATAATCAGAACGGAAAAGCTGTTGATACTGATGATATCAAATCATATTTTGAATTAAATATAACAGGTGATTTAGGCGGTCATGAAATAACAGAGTTATATGCTGTTATAGGTGGTGATGGTACAAACTATCAGCGTATAGATAAATATTTTTCTACTACATTAAGCAATGATAGTACCGATTATACATCTGCAGAAACTAAATTTATTGTAAATGTTAATAATAATACTGAAAATGGTGCTGTTACAGACGTTGCAATATATGGAAAAGATAAAAACGGAACTATGGTGCCATTGACAGAATATAATCAAAAAGATTTCGTTGTTCAGAAAGCAAAAGTACTTAATTGATGAGGGGTGATAAATATGAAAAGTTATGTAAAACCGGAAATTAATGTATGTGTATTAGATAGCAAGGATATTATCACCGTATCGTCAAAGGGACTGAATTTATATAGTGGTAATAACTTCTTTAGCCAAGGTGAAAGTACAATTAATTTCTCTTGATATTTTAAACTTAAAGGGCTTCGGAATGACCGAAGCCCTTTTTTATTCTATCACTATTTCATTTACGGGAGCTTTCTCCAATATGGGGTCGTCGGGGCTTATAGGCACAAGAGTTACAAAGTCGTTTTTCTCGTCTATCCATGCGCTTTTGTTGTCCTCGTACCACCTCACTCTTGCGTCCACAGCCTCGCCCACAGCCCTAAGCGGCAGCATAAATCTCCCCTCTATTATCTGCGCGCCCACATCGGGCGTTATAGCCTTGCCGTTCACCGTGAAGTCGGTCTCGCCGTCCTTTATCACCACTGTGTTTTTGTCGTTTTTGAGCGTGGCTGTCTTTGTGTCTGCGTCCCAGTCCACCGTGTAGCCCATGTATTCAAAAACGCCCCTCACAGGCACAAGCGTGCGACCCTCGAGTATTATTCCCTTGTCCGCCACCAAATTGCCGTTTGAGTATACCTTCACGCCCTCGTCCGCCATTGCGGGCGCCGCCAGCATAGCGCATATAAGCGCAGAAAGCATTGCCTTCTTCATAAAACCTCATCTCCTTGTATTATAATTAAAATATGGTTGACTTATGGAGTGTTTTGTGTTATTATATAAGCACAAAGGGAACAACCAACAGTTGTCCCTCTAAACATTTGTTATTAAAATAACTGCTTATTTAGTTGGCTCAGAACTGAAAGCGGTTATTTTAATATGTAGAGAATAAGACAAATCAAAGTCAATATGTTCTGACATGTCATCAGAAAAAGCATAAGCTTCAAATAATCTTTCATTGTACATATCATTCCCCCTTTCATAGAATCCCAAACATTTTTATCCTAAATCATAGGCATCAAACCCTTGAAATCATATTAAGAGGAGGGACAACCGCATTAAATTGCTCCCTTTGTGAGATCAAGGCTTTCGCCTATCCCTGTCTACATTATAGCATATGGCACAAATAAAAGCAAGGGCTGAGTTCTCCCAAGCCTGTTTTCCCCCTCTTGATTATTTTCCCGTATTGTTGTATAATTAATTAACTATTGAGTTAATGCGAGGGTCATATATGGATTTTATAGAGGGCGGAGATTTAAGGTACGACTATACCTCCTATGACGACGAAACAAACGAAAAAAAGACGACGCAGGCTCTTAAGGGTGTGGACATAAGCATCAAAAAGGGCGAATTTGTCGCGCTTTTGGGGCATAACGGCTCGGGCAAGTCCACTCTTGCCAAGCTTTTGAACGGCATAAATATGCTCTCGGGCGGCACTCTTTACATAAAGGGTCTTGACGCCTCGGACGAAAACAACATATGGGATATAAGGCAGTCCGTGGGCATGGTCTTTCAAAATCCCGACAATCAGATAATAGCGTCTATAGTGGAGGAGGATGTCGCCTTCGGTCCCGAAAATTTGGGCATAGCGCCCGCGGATATAGTCAAAAATGTGGATATGGCGCTCAAAGCCGTGCGCATGGAAAAATACAGGCTCTCGTCGCCGTCCTGTCTTTCGGGCGGACAGAAGCAGAGGATAGCCATAGCGGGTATTCTCGCCATGAAGCCCGAATGTATAGTGCTCGACGAGGCGACCGCCATGCTCGATCCCTTGGGCAGGCAGGACATAATGAACACCGTCATGCGCCTTAACAGGGAGGACGGCATAACCGTTGTGCTCATCACTCACTATATGGAGGAGGCGGCGCTTGCCGACAGAGTGATAGTTATAAACGAGGGCAGGATAGCGGACGAGGGCAAGCCCTCTGAAATTTTTGCAAAGGTCGAAAAAATGCGCTCTTTAAGGCTCGATGTGCCTCAGATAACGGAGCTTTCCTATATTGTGAATAAGAAAATAAAAGCCTTTCCCGCGGACATAACGACTATTGACGGCTTTGTTTCTGCGGCGCTTAAAATAGGCTTTAAGGAAGGCTTCAGCTATAAAAAAGAGAAAAAGCGGAGAAATGAAAACACGGAAAATATAATAGAGGTAAAAAACCTCACGCATATTTATGCCGAGGGCTCGGCTTTTGAGTCCACGGCGCTTAAAAATGTGAGCCTTGAAATAAAAAAGGGTGATTTTGTGGGGCTCATAGGTCATACGGGCTCGGGCAAGTCCACGCTCATACAGCACTTCAACGCCCTTGAAAAGGCAGACGAAGGCAGGGTATTCTTCAAGGGCGAGGACATAAACGCCGACAAGTCCAAGCTTAAAAGCTTAAGGCAGAAGATAGGGCTTGTGTTCCAGTATCCCGAGCATCAGATATTCGGAGCTACGATTTTTGAGGAGGTCGCCTTCGGTCCGTCAAACTGCGGACTTCCCGAGGACGAAATAAAGAGGAGAGTAAAAAAGGCGCTCTCACTCGTGGGCATTGACGAGAGCATGTGCGAGCGTTCGCCCTTCGACCTCTCGGGCGGACAGAAAAGGCGAATAGCCATTGCGGGAGTGCTCGCCATGGAGCCCGAGGTGCTCGTTCTGGACGAGCCTATGGCGGGGCTTGACCCAAGGGGCAGAGACGAGATACTCTCAAACATAAAGAAAATGCACGATGAGCTCGGCATAACCATAGTGCTTGTGTCGCACTCCATGGAGGCGATAGCGGAGATAGCCGACAGCATAATAGTTATGTCGGAGGGCAGCGTAGAAATGTACGACACCTGCGACAATGTGTTCTCGCAGGCGGAAAGGCTGAGAGCCATTGGGCTGGATGTGCCCTGCATGACGCAGCTTTTTGCAAGGCTTCGCAGCGAGGGGCTCGATGTGCCCGAAAATATTTACAGCGTTAAGGAGGGAGCGGACATTCTTATTTCCGCTCTTAGGGTATAGAATATGAATTTGACGATAGGTCAGCACTATCCCGTGGACTCGGTGATACACAGGCTTGACGCACGCACCAAAATATTGGCTGTGATACTCTACATCACGGCTGTGTTCATGGCTAAGGGCATTGCGGGATATGCTCTTTGCACGCTCTTTCTGGCGGTGTGCACAGTCCTTTGCAGGGTCCCCGTAGGGCTCATGCTCCGCGGGCTCAAAAATATAATTATAATAATACTTTTCACCGTTGTGCTGAACATACTGTTCATAAGGACGGGAAGGGAGCTTTTTTCGTTCGGCATAATACACATAACAACGGGCGGTATAGCCGTTTCATTGAGGCTCTGCGTGAGGCTCGTTCTGCTCATAGTAGGTTCGTCCATACTCACGCTCACCACATCGCCCATAGCCCTTACGGAGGGCATAGAGGCGCTTCTTAAGCCTTTCAAGAAAATAGGCGTGCCGAGCCACGAAATAGCCATGATGATGTCCATAGCTCTTAGGTTCATACCCACTCTTGCGGAGGAGCTGGACAAGATAAAAAAGGCGCAGACCGCAAGGGGAGCGGACTTTGAAACGGGAGGCATAACCGCAAGAGCAAGGTCTATGATACCTCTGCTGGTGCCTCTTTTCGTGTCGTCGTTCAGGCGCGCGGACGAGCTCGCCATGGCTATGGAAGCCCGCTGCTACCGCGGAGATGTGCATAGGACAAGGATGAAAAGCCTTAAATACGGCAGGGCGGACTATGCTTCCTATATGCTCCTTTTCCTGCTCGTTTTGGCGGTGTTTGTTTTGAGAAAGTTTGGAGTATGATGCTATGAGGGTTTTACTTACAGTCGCATACGACGGCAGCCAATATTTCGGCTGGCAAAGACAGAAGGGCTATATTACCGTTCAGCAAAGGCTTGAGGAGGCTCTCGGCGCTCTTTTGGGACAGGAAATAACGGTGAGGGGAGCCTCGCGCACGGACACGGGAGTTCACGCTCTGGCGCAGGGCGCCGTTTTCAGGGCGGATACCACAATACCCGTTGAAAACATACCCTATGCCGTCAATTCATTTTTGCCCGAGGATATTGCCGTAACGGGCGCAAGAGAGGTGGACGAGGAGTTTCACCCGCAGTACAGCGTAAAGGACAAGACATACGAATACAGAATACTCAATTCCGAATTTAAAAATCCCCTGCTTGTGAGATATACGGACTTTGTGCGCGAAAGGCTGGATATAGACGCCATGCGCTCCGCCTGCCCCTTCTTTGAGGGCGAGCACGACTTCAAGGCGTTCTGCGCCAGCGGTTCAAGGGCAAGGACCACAGTCAGGACTATATATTCTCTCACCGTGGATAAGGCGGACGATATCATTCTTATACGCGTAAAGGGCAGCGGTTTTTTGTATAATATGGTCAGAATAATTGCCGGCACTCTCGCAGACGTGGGCAGAGGAAGGATAAGCCCCAATGATATAGGGGATATAATACTCTCCCGCGACAGGACGAGGGCGGGCAAGACTATGGCGCCTAACGGCTTGATTTTAACGGAGGTAAATTATGGAAGGTAACAGAAGAAAAAAAAGGAAAAACAAGGCTTTGGGATGTATAGTTGTCGTTGTTGTCATCATTGCGATAATAGCGGCGGCAGGCATGGCTTTTCTGTCTAAATTTGCGGACAGAAGACTTGGAACGGGCAGCGCGGATCAGACTATTGAAGTCGAAATACCCGAGGGCTCCAATGTGGACGCAATAGCCTCCATACTCGAAGAAAACGGAGTTGTGGACTCGGCTTTCCACTTTAAGTTCCTGTGCAGGCTGAGCGGAGAGGGAGCCGACTTCAAGTTCGGCAATTATGCCTTTCCGGGCAATGCGGAGTTTTACGATATAACCGAGATGCTCAACTCGGGCGAAACGGTGGACGATTCCGTACATATAACCATAAAGGAGGGCATGTGGCTTAGCGAGATAGCGCAGACCGTCGCAGAAACGGGGCTTTGCACCGCAGAGGAATTTATGGCGGCAGCCGACAGCAGGGACTATGACTATGACTTTATAAACGACATACCCGACAGGGACAACCTCCTGGAGGGCTATCTCTATCCCGAGACATACTATGTACCCAAGGACGCGGACGCGCACATGATAGTGGATATCATGCTCAAGCAGTTTGATACGGTTTGCTCGGAAAACGGCATATATGCCGATACCGTCAGCGTGGGCAGGAGCCTTGACGACATAGTTATAATAGCCTCGCTCATAGAGTCCGAGGTGAAAAAGGACGACGAGAGGACGCTTGTGTCCTCCGTAATATACAACAGGCTCGACGAGGGCATAAAGCTCCAGATAGACGCGTCCGTAATATACGCCATGGGCAAGAGAGCCGAAAGGGTGTATTATTCAGACCTTGAAAGAGAGGACGGACACAACACCTACTATGTGGACGGACTTCCCGTAGGTCCCATCTGCTCGCCCAGAGGAGCCTCCCTGAAGGCTGCTGCGGAGCCTGCCGACACGGACTATCTCTATTATGTGGTGGACAATGCCGACGAGGGCAGCCACTACTTCACAGCGGACTATGACGATTTTCTTTCCGCAAGCGAGAAATACAAAAGTACACTTAATTAAGGAAGATATGATATGAGTTTGGTTGAAAGCTATATTGCCGAATATATAGATGCCCTGCAGACGGACTGCGGGGGAGAGCTGGGAGAGCTGCAAAGGTGGGCTTATGAGGAGGGGCTTCCCATAGTGCCCAAGGAGGTGGCTAAGCTTTTGAGCTTCGTGGTGGGACTCATAAAGCCAAAGGCTGTGCTTGAGATAGGCATGGCTGTGGGCTTTTCGTCCTGCCTTATGTCGCAGTATTTGCAGGACGGCGGATATATAAAGACCATTGACCGCTATCCCTATATGATAGGCGAGGCTAAAAAGAATTTCAAGAAATTCGGCTTGGAGGACAAGGTAACGATACTTGAAGGCAGCGCCCTTGAAATACTCCCCACCTTGGATGAAAAATTCGATTTTGTGTTCATGGACGCGGCGAAGGGGCAGTATATAAATATGCTCCCCGATGTGCTGAGGCTCACCAAAAAGGGCAGCGTAATAATGGTGGACGATATATTGCAGGACGGCAGAGTGGCTAAGGACCGCCTTGCCGTGGAAAGACGGCAGAGGACTATACATACCCGCCTGAACGACTTTCTGAAGGAAATAACCCACAGCGACATTCTCCGCACATCCATACTCACCGTTGGCGACGGAGTTGCGCTCATTGAAAAGCTGGAGGATTGATTATAATGACAAAACCCGAGCTTCTCGCGCCTGCGGGAGACCTTGAAAAACTTAAGATAGCCGTGCTCTACGGCGCGGACGCCGTTTATATGGGCGGCACAAGCTTCGGACTGCGCGCAAAGGCAAAGAACTTCGGCAGCGCCGATATGCGCGAGGGCATAGACTTTGCCCATGAACACGGGGCTAAGGTGTACATCACCTGCAATATTTTTGCCCACAACGAGGACTTTGAAAAGCTCCCCGCCTATCTTGAGGAGCTTAGGGAGCTTAAAGCCGACGCCATACTGGTCTCGGACCCCGGAGTGTTTTCCGTGGCAAGACAGGTCGTTCCGGATATGGACATACACATAAGCACGCAGGCTAACAACACCAATTACCGCTCGGCGCTTTTCTGGAAGGAGCTGGGCGCAAAGCGCATAGTTATGGCAAGAGAGCTTTCGCTCAAGGAAATAACGGAGATAAATCAAAACATACCCCCCGAGCTTGAAACGGAAGCCTTCGTGCACGGCGCAATGTGCATAAGCTACAGCGGAAGATGCCTTTTGAGCAATTATCTCAGCGGACGCGATGCCAACAGGGGCGCCTGCTCCCATCCCTGCCGCTGGCAGTACTATGTTACCGAGGAAACACGCCCCGGGGAATATATGCCCATCGTGGAGGAGGAAAGAGGCACCTATATATTCAATTCAAAGGACCTCTGCATGGTGCAGAACATACCCGACCTTGTGAGGGCGGGCATAAAGAGCCTTAAAATAGAGGGCAGGATAAAGACGAGCTTCTATGTGGGTACTGTAGTTAAGGCTTACAGAGAGGCAATAGACGACTACTTCAAGGACCCCGCCCTTTATGAGAGCAGGAGAGAGCGCTATGTGGCGGAGGCGGCAAAGGCGAGCTACAGAGGCTTTACAACGGGCTTCTACTACGGCAAGCCCCAAAGCGGAGAGCAGATATATACCACAAGCTCCTATATACGCACATACGACTTCATAGGCATGGTCATAGACTACGACAGCGAAAAGGGACTTGCGCTCATAGAGCAGAGAAATAAATTCGTGCTCGGAGACAAGGCGGAGTTTTTGAGGCACGGAGCGGATGTGCTTGAAATGACTGTGGACGAGATGTACGACGAGAATATGACGCCCATAACCGAGGCGCCCCACCCGCAGCAGCATATATGGCTCAGGGTCCCCGGAGAAGTAAATAAATACGATATGCTCCGCAGGGAAATGGAAAACCCTGTAACACTTAAATAAACGATTGAAATAATTTATGCGTTATGTTATAATCAAAATATAAATTTTATTCAGGAGGTATTTTAAATATGCTAAAGAAAATTACGGCATGTATACTTGCAGGCGCGCTTGCTCTTTCGTTCGGCACATTGAGCTTTGCCGAAACGCTCGACATAAGGTGCGAGCTGAGCAGTGAGAGCGTACAGACAGGCGATACATTTTATGCGGATTTCAAGATCGACAATAACACCACGGGATATAAGGCAATGCAGTGCTATCTTGACTTTGATCCCGCTGTGCTTGAGGCTGTGGAGTGCGATGTGGAGGATATCCCCGACGACCTTATAATATACACAAACTATAGGGGAGTAAATTACTCCATATTCTCTTACACCAATGTAAACGGAAGACTTAACTTTGTGCCCAAGAGCGGCGACAAGGATTATCTCGGCATGGCTGACGGCAAAACAAGGGCGGGCAAGCTCGGCAGGCTTAAGCTTGCCAGTCTGCTCAATGCAGTTGAGGACGGCGTTCCCCAGAACTATACGTCAAACGGCACGCTTCTCAGAGTTAAGTTCAGAGCTATAGCTCCCGGAACATCGGAGATAGCCATGAACGATGTAGTCGGTCTTTATGCCGAAAAAGACGGCAGCGAGTATGAGCTTGATTTCAATGTGGGCACAGGCAGCGTAGAGGTCTACGGCGACCCCATAGTTGAGGAGCCTTCAAGCGAGACTACCACGGCTTCCAAATCGGAGCCCACCACAGCTGCGCCCTCGGGCGGCAGCAGCTCGTCAGGCGGCAGCTCATCGGGCGGTTCAAGCGGCGGCTCTTCGTCCAAGACCACCACACAGGCAACTACACAGGCAGAAGGCGGCACGGAGGCTACAACAAAGGCTCCCGTTATAGGCGGAGCAGACAGCTCTACCGATATAAAGGTTACGGGCTTCACGGATGTTCCCGAGTCCTTCTGGGCGTACGGCTATATCACAGAGCTTGCCTCCAAGAGCATAGTAAACGGCTATCCCGACAATACATTCAGACCTCAGAATAATGTTACAAGGGCAGATTTCCTTATAATGCTTCTCAGAGCTCTGGGCATAAACGAGACGGACACAACGGCAGACGGCTTTACCGATGTCGAGCCCACGGCGTACTATGCAAACGCATGCAACACGGCAAAGGCTCTGGGCATAGCTTCGGGCAATCCCGACGGAAGCTTCGCTCCCAAGAGCTATATAACAAGGCAGGATATGATGGTGCTTGCGGGCAAGGCGCTTGAGCTCAAGGCAAATGTCAAGCTTCAAGGCGGTCTGTCGGCTCTGGACAGCTTCGCCGACAACGCCGAGATATCACCCTACGCACGGCAGAGTCTTGCGGCAATGGTGAGCGCAGGCATAGTAAACGGCATAGACGGCAATATAGAGCCCAAGGCTTACACCACAAGAGCGCAGTCGGCAACGATAATTGCCAAGGCTCTCGAGGTCGTAAAGTAATCATTTTATAATATCAAAGCAGTATAATTGATGAAATTTTCATCGGTTATACTGCTTTTTTTTGATGTTTTGAATTGCTATTTCCGCTCGGCTGTGTAAAACCTGTACATTTTGACGATAAATTGAGCCCAAAATTGTGCATTTCCTATATAATGTATGAAGCTTTTGTTAAATATGAACATATTTCAGAAATGTTACAAAGTTGGTTTTTGGTTGTTTTTTTAGAAAAAGAGTAGTATAATTAGCTTGTAGATAAATTAACAATATTTATCACATCTATCACTGCGTTACATTTTTTGTAAAAAGGAGTGTTTTATATGAGTAAGTTTGAAAAGGAATTTAAGAATATTGAAAACGAGGGCAGTTCAAAGCTTAGGGAGAAAGTGGAGGACCTCACCTCTAAAATGGCTATGGAGCCTGTTTTCAAGATGGATAAAGACGACCTTAAAATATATGCAAGGTGCAACAGTATGCTTTTTGATTTTTCGGGCTACACAAAGTTCAACTATGCTCTCAAGGCAATAGACGCCTGCGAGAAATATCTGGCTTTGGACATAGCCGATGAGGAAATGCAGACGGCATACATCAATATGCTTGAAAATGTGGGCAATACCGAGGGCGCGTTCAACTGTATAAAGGATTGGCTCAACAACGCCGTTACAAAGGACACCGCCAGAGCCTTCCTCTGCAGGGGAATATCGGGCTACAGCGAGTATATGACCACCGAGGAAAGAGAAAAATTCGGAGACCTTTACAGCGCTTATGCTGTTTAATAAGCAGTGATTTTTTGAGGGGATATTGGAAAATATCCTCTTTTTATTTTTTTTATTTATATATTCTGCGGGGGCTGGGCAAAGCATAAAATATAGCGTTAGGGACAGTCCCGCAGTATATTTTCCTTATCGACATATAAGCCCTGTGCACAACCGTTCAAAACAACAAAACAGCTAAGTTCGGGACAGTCCCCGTTGCCGCTAGGTATGGGCTGTGCGGGGACTGTCCCGAAAAGCAACAGTCTGTTGTCTTGAGCTATGCTGTACTTTGTTTGTAAAGTGAAAAGTTATGTATAGTGCGGGACTGTCCCCATATACCAGTGCAGCCCCACGCTAAAAGGAGAGCCCCTGCTCTCCTTTTCTTATCTTATCACCTTATATATAAGCGGTTTTTCGGCGGATTTTTCATCGGAAATTTTTATTCCGCTTTTTATTATCTCCGCCGCTTCGGCGCACATTTCGCTGTTTTCCGCGAATATCCTTGCCAGTATCTCGCCTTTTGTAACCTTGTCGCCCGTTCTCTTTTTGAGCATAATTCCTGCGCCGTAGTCTATCGCGGCGTCTTTTTTCTGCCTGCCTGCGCCCGTTGCCGCCGCCGCTCTGCCTATGCAAAGCGCGTCTATCTCGGATATGTAGCCGTCCTTTTCGGATATAACGGCAGACTTGCTCACCCTCTGCGGAAAGAGCGAATAGTTGTCTATAACTGCGGGGTTGCCGCCCTGCAGTGATATAAGCTCCGCAAATTTATAAAGTCCCTTGTTGTTTCTTATATTGCGCTTGAGCATATCCGAAGCCTCCGCGCTGTCCTTGGCTATTCCGCCCATAACGAGCATTTCGGAGCCTATGGCGATTGAAACATCTCTTAGCGCTCCCCTGCTGTTGCCCTTGAGCACCTCTATAGCCTCTATCACTTCCAGGCTGTTGCCTATGTTCATTCCCAGAGGCTCGTCCATGTTGGTTATTAAGGCGCTCATTTTTTTACCCAGGCTCCTGCCCAGCCCTATCATTTCATTTGCAAGCTCCTCCGCGGAGTCCAGGTCCTTCATGAAGGCTCCCCGTCCGCACTTTATGTCAAGCACTATGCCGTCGGAACCGCAGGCGAGCTTTTTGCTCATTATGCTTGAGGCTATGAGAGGCATGCTGTCCACCGTGCCCGTAACGTCCCTCACTGCGTATAGATACTTGTCGGCAGGCGCCAGCTCGTCGCTTTGGCTCATTATCACTATGCCGTGCTTTTTAGCCTGTTCAATGGCTTTTTCCTTTGATATATGTACATTGAAGCCGGGTATAGCCTCCAGCTTGTCGAGCGTTCCGCCCGTGTGTCCCAGTCCTCTGCCCGACATCTTTATTATGGGCAGTCCCAGCGAGGCGCAAAGGGGCGCGACTATAAGCGTGGTGCTGTCCGACACTCCGCCCGTGCTGTGCTTGTCCGCCTTGAAGCCCTCTATTTCGTCAAGCTCCATTATGCCGCCCGAGCTTGTCATAGCCCTTGTGAGGTCAGCCGTTTCTCTCTTGGACAGCGAATTTATGCACATAGCCATCAGCATTGCGGATATCTGATAGTCCGGCACGGCGTTACGGCATACGCTTTCTATGAAAAAATTTATATCCTCTGTGCTCAGTTCATTATTGTCTCTTTTTTTTATTATCAAATCTATTATATTCATTTTTTAGCCCCTTTCCCTAAAATTTACATTTTTCTCTATAATTATAGTATAAGCTTGAAAAACAAAAAAATCAATGCTAAAATACAAACAAGAGGTGATTTTTTATGAAAACGGGCGTAATAATAGTTGCGGCGGGAAAAGGCAGGAGAATGAACTCGGCTGTTGCCAAGCAATATATAGAGCTTAAGGGCAGGGAGATACTCGGCTACACCATAGAAACATTTGACAAAAGCGAATATATAGACGACATAGTTCTCGTTACGGGAGAGTCGGATATAGAAAGCGTTGAAAATAATATTGTCAAAAAATACGGCTTCGGCAAGGTGAGGGCTGTCGTGGCAGGCGGAAGCGAGAGGCAGTATTCCGTAAACAACGGGCTCAACGCCATAAGCGCCGACTGTGATGTTGTGCTCATTCACGACGGCGTGAGACCCTTTGTAGAGGACAAATATATCAAAAGGCTCATAGACACAGCCTGCGAATACGGCGCCTGCGTTCTGGGCGTTCCCGTAAAGGACACCATAAAGGTGTGCGACAGCGAAAACACAATAGTTTCCACTCCCGAGAGGTCGACCCTCTGGGCGGCGCAGACACCGCAGTGCTTCAGATACGATGTTATAAAAAAAGCCTATGAAAGCGCCATGCAAGACGATATACTCGGCACCGATGACTGCATGCTCGCCGAAAGAACGGGCGTAAGGGTGAAAATGGTGGAGGGCGATTACAATAATATAAAGATAACCACCCCCGAAGACCTCTATATGGGCGAGAGGATATTGGAAAAATATAAGAGGTAGTGCATAATACGACATTTGGGGACAGTCCCTATGTTTATATACCTTATTGTTATATAAAGCTAAAATACCACTGTTCAAGCATACTTTTTGCTCATTTTAGGGACAGTCCCCGACTACACAAAATATAAAAATGTTATAAACGGGCGTGCAATGGCTGGCCGTTTTGCTTCGCAAAACTGCTCGCCCATGCAACCAAGGCACGCTCCTACAAACCACCATGTGAACTAATCACTTGTAGGGGCGAGCATTGCTCGCCCGCGGGAGACCACAGGTCTCCCCTACATTGAAGGCATACACAATGTTAAACTGCACAAAAATCCCCTCTCTAAATTATGCAAGGTGTAAAAATTTAACTTCCTTACATTAAAATTTATTTTTTATTCTTGCCTAGCTTACAAAAAAGTGCTATCATTAATTTAAGATTACGGAGAACTTATCCGTAATACCGCAAAATGAGGA
>CANRNM010000024.1 GCA_947631975.1 uncultured Clostridia bacterium | reverse complement strand
GTTGATCGTTAATAGACCGAGCGAAGGCTGACAGTCTATTATGATGTAATCGTAAGCCTCTTTGATTTTATGTATTACTCGTTTCAAAACGGTCTCCCTGCTCATAACTCCTACAAGTGTTAATTCTATTCCCGACAACTCAATGTTAGCAGGAATTAAATCAATGTTTTCATTATGATGTAATATATTCAAAACATTGTAAAGGCTCTGGTGATTTATAACTGCTGCCATTGCATCGGCAAGTGTATAGTTTATATCATCAGCCTGCCACCCAAGAGCTGATGTTAAACTTCCCTGTGGATCCGCGTCAATTAATAATACCGTCTTACCACACCTCGCCAAACCAATACCAAGATTGATAGCCGTTGTGGTTTTACCAACGCCGCCTTTCTGATTTGCTATTGCTATAACTTTTCCCATTGTTTTTCCTCCTATTTTAGTAATTTTTCTTCTGGTAGTTCTGCAACTGCTTGACAATCACCATCACATTATCTTATGTGTTGTGATAGTCTGTTCCTTTATTAATTGCATTTTCATTCTCCTTTATTCTGTTCACCTATCCCATATGTTTATTGGATCCTTTACAGGTTCATATGTTAAATTGTTTTTCTGTATAAATTTTTTAATATCAATGAACTTTGAGCCGCCCTCAAGATTGGTTTGTATATAATCAAGGACTTGAAATATCTCGCTTGATTTTGTTGATAGATATAAACCTATACTTGATCCCGTTGCATTTATAACAACTAATTCATATCTACCGACTTCTTTTTTTATTGTAAGTTCAGCCATAACATTAAGGTTGATGTACCTATAAGCATTGCATTTTATCCACATATTATTCCTCCTTATCCTGCCACGCCTCATATTCTCTTGTTACATTTACGCTATACAAAAACCATTTGTCGCAGTGTTCACATTGTGTATAGCATAAATGGGCTGTAAAACTATCGGGTTCGTGAGTATACTGTTCTTCGCCGCAATATGGGCATATAAGATTTTCTTTCTGCATTTACTCTATAACCTCCCCAATTTCGTCAATAACAAATTCTAGGTTGTTTGCAATTTCTTCCAAAGAGTAGCAAGTGTCAACAGCTTTTTCATATCGGCTGCTATTCTGCAAATTTTCGGGCATATTATCACGATAATTTTCCTCTTCATCTAAAAGACAGTTTATCTCTTCTAGTAACTCCTCAAGTGTGCTTACCACATCCTTTAAAGCTTTTCTTCTTGTGTTATTCATTATTTAACCTCCTTATTTGGTACTAAGATCTTTTTTCCTAAAACTTCAATTACATTATTAGTAAATTCAGCAACTACAATTTCTCCAGTATTTGGATCGCCATCTATGGGGCTATAAAGAAGTTCAGCATAAATACAGTTATTATTTTTCTTAAGATGTTTAAAATATTTAACTGCCTGTGGCTTAGTCATCCATTCCGTAACCTGTTCATCGTTTGCATCTAAGAGCTGAAATATAACTTTGTATTCATCATTCATTTTTACTTACACCTCATTTCAGCTTTAAATTGCATAGTCATAGCCTCTGTCCGTACAATATGAATTACCTTCAATATGTCCACCATAGAAGCCAAGCAACTGCATAAAGAAATCTGATTTACAAAATGCACTGTAATCATCGTTACCTGTCCTATACATATCACCATATGAGGCGTCAACATTGTACCAATGACCATTGATTTGTATTACATTCCACTGATGCTGCATTTCCTTACTGACTACCACCTTACAAGGAATATTGAGCTTTTGCATTATATCTTTAAAGGCGAGAGAATAAGCTGTGCAGACACCTTCGCCTGTCGAATATAATTCATATTCCTTATGCTTGGTGAGTGAAAAATCATAATTGTAATTATCAAGCAAGTATATATAAACTGTTTTAGCCTGTTCATATATACTTGCTGTTTTGTCTACCTTTGATATAGCAATATCTGTTACTTTATCAATTTCCGTCTGTATTTTAGCTCTGTCTTTTTCGGAATAGTCATAGCTGATTATTACCTGTTCAGCCTTTTTTGAGCTTCCCTTTAAATTTACTTTTTCATTGACTGCCCATAATTCGGGAGCCG
Organism: uncultured Clostridia bacterium; assembly: GCA_947631975.1. GTDB lineage: Bacteria > Bacillota > Clostridia > Lachnospirales > CAG-274 > Gallispira. Next base: position 18,882 of record CANRNM010000024.1, on the reverse strand, counting down.
TGTTTATAAGCTCTAAAACCTTTTCAAGGGCTTCTGTTGGATTAAGCCCGAAGCTGCTTATATTAATATTTGTTTCTCCCGCCTCAACAGCGGTTATAATTGTACTGTCAAAGTCAGCTGCATATGTTATATTTGACATTAAATATGTAGTTGTTAAAAAAATCAAAGCAAATATTTTCTTCATATTAATTACCTCCTTATGCAAACATCGGGTTTGATCTGCTCCACCCGAACCATTCAATTGTACTTTCGATTTCGTCAGAGATTTCAGAACCGTTTTCTGCCGTTGTGAGAAAAGCTCCATCAAGCATTATCACGAACGGGGCAGCTCCTCTGATGTTTTGTCTGAATGCCTCAAAAATGTGCGGTGTTCCGTCGTGCTTTTCGTAGACTGTTGTTTTGTAAATCCTTTCAATCATCTTAGGCTCCTTTCTCCCCGTTGTACCGATAGGTCAGCTTTTTATTTGATTTAGAATTTGTAAAGGGTTGTGTAGCAGTCGATTTCTTCGCTCCATATGAGGAGTTTCAAAGGTATAATTTAATCTCCTTGCTTTAAAACTTCTTTCCGCTCCGATCCGAGTTGATTAAGCTCATTTGATATTAAACATAATCAATACAGCGTCATATTCAAGTAAAAACATAATGTTTTCAATGTTACGGTCGGTTTCGCTGTGGCGTTTTATATTTTCGGCAACAATATATAAATTTTTAACTGTGGGCTTATGTTCGTCTACATAATTTAACATCTCGATATATTCTTCCTTGCTGCCGCCTGTATAAAGTTCGTATTTTATACACATTCTTCTGACAGAACCCCACGACCACCTTCGTTCAACCTTTATCTTTGGGACATTTCTTTCATTTAACATCTTTATCACCTCTTTTCAATAAAAAAACTGGTACAATTACTGTACCAGTTCAAGACTTTCATTTTTAATATCATATTTATATATAGTGTCATTTAAGTATTGCATACCTCCGCAACTCAAAGCCTGTAAACATCGGCGTTTACGGGCTTTTTCGAGTAGCACTAAAAGCAACTGCCTGCTCTACCGGTGAGATAAAATATTTTAGTAGCAGTGTGAGCTTATTTAGCAGACAGAGCATGGCAGAAAACGACAAACTAAACCTATTCCCCACAAGTGCAGAAATCACGAACAAGGGATATAAATCAAAAGAGATGACGGATTTTTTTGCTCTACAATCTGATTTTGATTGCTCCGCTTCTGTTCAATTTATCAATTTCTTCCTTGCTTAGATCCTCGATCGGGACGGCAATGCACGACACATAATTTTCCCACGAAAATTCTTTGCCGGTATAACCGCTTACAATACCTATACCGCGTTTACAGCCCGTAGGCTTCAGACCGAGGGTGCGTATCTTTTCATCAAGCTCGGCATGTGCCTTTTTTGTGGTTTTTTCATTCCCATAGCACAGCACAGAGATAGCCGTGCAGCTTGGATAAAACACGGTGTTGTCATCGGCGCAGGACGGTTCCAGCGGAACACAGCAAATATAAGCATTTTCGCCGTCATTGGATTTATTTATATCAAAAAGCCGTTCTGATATAAGCGGTCTGTAGCCCTTTTCTATAACCTCGCCGAAAAGATTATACATATCGCGGTATTTGTCGCTCCAGGTCGTGCCCTTAAATTCCTTTTGGTAGCAGACATATTCGGGCAGTTTTACAATTTCCAGCTGAAGATGCTGCTTGTCGTCTATTCTCAGCTTCATTTCATTATACGCTCTTGTAAGAAGCATAATACGGTTTTCGAGCGAGGCAAGAATTTCGGGCGACTTGCCGTTTGACATATAGTACAAATACGCGTCGTCATAAGTAAGCCCCATATTTAAAAACAGTTGGATATGCAGGACCTTTGTTACATTATAAATATCGTAATAGCGATACCCTGTGTTTTCATCGACATGCGCAGGGGTCAAAAGACCTCTGTTCTCCAAACGCAGAATGGTCGAACGCGAAACGCCGCAGCATTTGCACACCTGACTTATTGTAAATAAATTTTTCAAAAAAAATCACTCCAAACTATTGACTTGTTCATAGGTGAACATGTTATAATTATAATAATTATAGATAAAAATGTCAATATATAAAATATGTTCTTTAAAAAGATAATATAAAAAATCAAAATGACGGTTAGGAGTTAATGTTATGCTCAATAAAAAATACGGATCTGCCGCAGCTTTGATATGCTGCTTTGACAATATTTATACTGTAGATAATGACAGGTTTTGCAGCCTGTCTTGTTGTGCTTGCAAAGTTAAAAGCTTTTTTGACTTTGCAAACATGGCAAATGCAGTTTGCTTTGAGGCATTAAGGGGGGGGGTATAGACCGCCCTTGTACTTTATATACAAATTTCCCGGGAATCGTTTTAGGCATGATGTTCCGCAGACCTCCTGCTTTCGGAGGAAGTCTGACGGCTTATGCAGAGGGCGGTTCTTGTTTTTTTGCACAGAAAAAACTATGTATTACAAAACATACCTATGTTTTGAGGCGGGAGCGGCGTTATTCGCTCCTACAATCCCGACGAGGCTCTTGCCGGAAAAATACGGATTTTGTTTTGACATTGAAGGGAGGCAATACTTATGAATAGAAATATAAAGATGAAAGCTTTAAAATATATTACAGCAGCTTTGACAGCGGCGCTCTGCGTGGGCGCTATGAGTGTGTCCGCGCTTGCGGAAGGCTCCGCGGATATGGTGAAGAGTGCCTTTGATGCAAGTACGGGAGCTGTCAACCAAGGTATGCGTTCATTTTTCTGGGTAAATAAGAATAGAAGCTGGGCAGATTTTAAACAGAATCAGATAATAAGAGCATATGCCAGATCGGGTGAAAAAATATATTTTGCAGCCAGCGTATATTCAAATACAAGTGATATACAGGTGAAATATCCCGACGGAAGTATGCATGATTATAATTCAACTCAAACAGAGGGATATATAAAAAATCATGCCATGGAAAGCAAGGGTCCCAACGGTGTTATAAGCGCTTCTGCCGTTGCTGCGGCTAATATGGCAAAGTATGAAGGAGCAGTTATGCCTGCTTCCGATACTTCCACAGTCTTTAGCTCAGCGGCATATGAAAATAAGTTTTCCACGATAGCCTCCCCAACAGCAGACGGTTATGATGCCCATCGTATTGATGTTGAACAGTCGGGCGTGTATGAATTTACATTCAGTCAAGAACCATCATCAAAAGGCAGTTCTAATACTGAAATAAATAATGCTACAGATTTTATAGGATTACAACAGGGTTCTAGTAATCTGGTATCGGGTGATACAGCTACTCTTGCCGCATTTGACATAACGGTTACAGATGCAGACAATAATGCAAAAAGCGGAAGAGTATATGCAGACCTTCTTACACTTCAGGTTGGCGGCAGCAATCAGGCATGGCAGCATTATTACATAGCCACACGAGATGGTTATATTTACAATCTGGGGCTTAACGGCGCCAATCCTTACACATATTTTGTGTTTGCAAACAACAGAGGACTCATAGGCACGGGTACAAACGCCAGTGTTTACCACTCCATAAAAGATGTTGACAATGGTAATGTTTTCAATCACTACAAAACGCTTAAAGACAGATATGGCAATCCTGACGGCACCTATGTCATGGGTCCCAACAATGACCCTACGGACATGGACTATGCCTATCACATGTTCTTTAATAAGCCTGATGAAACCTTGCCCGAATTTGTTCTTGCAAAGCAGAAGCCTGTGGGCAAGGTTACAAAGCTTACTTTCAACGGAAATTACAGAGGAAGCGCGGCGGATTCGGCATCGGGAAGCAACAACAAGTCGGGTTATGTCGGCGCGGGCGGCTACTTTACCGTTACCACAGAAAATGCGTCCTCATATCAGATAATTATTGATATGAGCAATATGTATATCAAAAAAGACGGCGGTTATAATAGTACCACGGAAACAGGCACACGAACGGGAACGTATTCTGGAACACTTGACACAAAAGCTAATTTTGATGTTATAAAGCTGAGTACAAATGATGATGAAAGCTTTATATATTATAATGAAGAAAAAGAACAATGGTTTAGTCTGTGCTCGGCAGATGATACTACTCCATTCCCGGACGGCGGCTTTAATGCTGTAAAAGAAGTTGAGATAGATGAACCTGCCGACCTTGAAAGAGATTATCAGTCTTTAGGAAGAGTTATGCTGGGAAATGCCAGCAAGAGTGACGGAGTTTCCGAAAATCAGATATTTTGGAACGGCAGAGATCAGTACGGTCATGTTCTGCCTGCAGGCTCTTATTTTGGCACTACGGGCAAGGGCAAGATATATGCACAGGCTAAGGCGGGCGAGGTGCATTTCCCCATGATAGATTTTGAATCTATACCCAAAGGACTCTCTGTCTATCTTGAAAATCCGCCCGAGGGCAATACAAATTATGATGAGGTATCCGAACGCTCAAAGCTTTACTACAACAACACAAATGATTCCATATTAAGACAAGGCACTAATATTGAAAGTGTTAATAGTAAATGGAGTGATGGAAAAATAGATGATCAACATACCAAACTTGAGGCTATGTGGAAAATCAGTGAAAATGCAAAAGATGGTCTTGCAGCCAATTCTGTATCGAACAACCACAGCATAGATGGCGTATCTACATATGAAGCATCTTCCGAGCCCGCACTTAATGGCAAAAAAGCTCTTTTTAACGGCTGCAATATAAAGGCAGCAGGCGTTGATTTTGGTATTTCCGACACATGGACATATATACTCGATGATAACATTGTAGAGTTGAATGGTTCCGATGATTATATAACTTTCAACAATACAGCCGAAGAAAAGATAGTAACGGGCTTTGTGTTCTTTGATGTTACCGAAATTGATAAAGCGGCAGATGAAAAATATGACAAATTAAACTCAAACGACAAGGAACTTCCGGGTGCAGAGGTCAGAGCATATTATGGCGTTTCAACTGAATCACATAAGAGTACCTTTGAAGGTGATAAGGAAACAGATGTCAAAACAGAAGGTTATTATTATACCGTTACCGACAGCACGGGTTATTACAGTATACCCATAGATCTTGGAATACTTAATGAATCGAGTGATAAAAAGATCACAATAGAAACGACTTACCCCGATGTTTCTTATGAATGTACTACCAAAGACACACAAAAACAAATAATTGAGCTTGGCAGCAATAAGGAGACCTTTGTCAAGGATGTCGGCTTCACAAGGCGGGTACTTAGTCAGCCACTCCGTATACATGTGGATTGGGAGCCTGCGGCTCTTAAAACAGATGCCATGTCGGTTTCATTCAATATCGACGGCTATGATGAAAAGGACCTTGGGTTTGTCGGAGATGTATCAGGTATGAATAGTCAGAACCTTTTGAATTTTTCGAAAGATCCGACTCAACTTGAGGGAAAGACAGTCTATGAGTCTCATAAGGGTATAAATGTCAAATCTGAAGAAGGAAACAATGTTGTACGTGATGACCTTCCCGACAGAGTGTTTAAGACAGGAACGGATGGGGAAGGACATACAACAACAGAGGAGCATATACTTGCTTATGTTGTTCAAGAAGTTCAGCGCGGCAGCGGTTATACTCTTGAAAAAACGGAATATGAACCTATATTTAATATCGGTTCGACCAATTATTATAACTGGACATTCACAAACAGAGTCAATGCGGCAAAAATAACAGAAGTCGTATGGCAGGATAAAAACAGGGACGGCAAAAAGGACGCAGACGAACCCGATATTTCGGGCGCAAAGGTAAAGATAAGCCGACTCAGCGAAGCATCAGGCAATTATACATCGTTTAAAGCCGTTCCAAATAATGCAGATGATGAACAGCAGGAAACGGGAGTACAGGTTAAACCTTCGGATGAATGGTCGCTTGAAGACCTGAACGGTATGCAACTGCCCGCAGGTACATATAAGCTCGAAATAGATCCAAAGGATACCACCTATATATATTGTACAAATCCGTCCTTCGTAAGCAAAAAAACAGGCACAGGAGCAGAAGCGCAGACTGCCTCCGTAGACGCCCAGACGGGCAATGCCGTGCAGTATGTAAAGCTTGACTATGGCGACACCATAGAAATAAATGCAGGCTTTGCAACGGGCAGCTCAATTTCAGGCACAATATTTATAGATACCGATTTTGACGGCATAATGTCGGACGATGAGGCAAGCTACAGCAATAAGGACGTAACAATTAAAGTCGAAAATCCCGCAAATCCCGAAGATACAACAACCTATACGGTTGAACTTGATAAGGACCACGCGGAATTTAAGACAAGTGCAAATCTTAGGGCTGTACCCTATAATATAATTGTGGAAAATCCGGGTGAGCCCGATCTTGCCAATGCTTCTCCCGATACGGAATATATAAGATTTTCCATACCCGAAGGCGGCACAGCGGGCAATGTGAAGTATGTCATAAATTCGGATAATAAAACGCTTGAAGCCACAGTGCAGCCCAAGGCGGATGGATTTACGCATGAAAAGTGCGACATAGGCTTACAACGTCCGTTTACCGTTGTATATTATGCGGGCGATTATACCAATATTACGTCCCGTGATGCCGACAGCGTAGAGTCGGGAGCCGAGGAAAACAAGAGAAAGACCGCAAAGGCTTGGTATTCGGATCAATCTGTTACAAATGCCCCGGAAGTGGCTGTTACGGATGAAAACAAGTATGTATTTCTTGGCTGGTGTCTCATAAGTGCAGAGCCGGGTCTTGTTGCCGATTGGGCAAGGGATAAGGAGCTGTCTATAATTGATAAAAAGGATACGACACAGCTCATAACAAGAGATATGATATTCTATGCAGTTGTGGCAGCAGACAACAATAATGATGATACTGCCGACTATAAACAGGTGCTTTATGAGGCAAATCCGCCTCAGGGCATAGAAGCGGAAGAAATCAAGGGTATACCTTCGTCTCAGAACTTTGATGAAGCCGAAGCAACGGTAACAGTTAAACTGAATGACGATGAAATTCCCACTCTCAACGGATATACGTTTTTGGGCTGGGCAATGGATCCTATCTCCACAACGGCTGATTATCCATATCCAAAGGCAGACGGCAAAACTACATTTGTTCTTCCCAACGAGGGCGAGATACTCTATGCCGTTTGGTCAAAGCAGTATTATGTAACATACGATATCAATAATATAGATGAAGGCGGTCTTGTAGACGGCACAAGCGGTACTGCGCCCAAGGATGAAGATGTTCATCTTTACGGAGAGCAGGTAGTTATAAAACAGCCCGATGGAGCAAAGACAGACAAAACGGACATATCCAATTTTGCTCCCGTATTTGTGGGCTGGAGTACTACGCGGCAGAGCTTGTTTGACGGACAGTCGGCAAATATGGAGCTTGTGGCTCAGCTTGCCGTTCAGAATTATTACAGTGCAGGCGAAGGCATAAACGACAAATTCCTTATGCCCGACAGCTCCGTTGACCTTTATGCAATGTGGGCGGAGGATCTCAACGGCAGCGGAAAGCCAGATTACAGCGAGTCTTCCCATAACCTTGTATTCAATTTCAACGGCGCTTTAGATAAAGACGACCGGAACGTTGCGGACATGGTCATACCCAACTTTGTTGAGGGTAGAAATGTTGTAAGCGTTTATCCTTACAAGGGTACCGAAGACGCAAAGGGGCATATACACAGGAATGAAAATGAAATATTTGTAGGCTGGAGCGAGCAGCTTCATGTGGATGCTCTTACTGCCGAAGAAAAAGAAACTGCGGCAGAGCTTATACTGAATCTGGACAATCTTTATATGCCGGATAGCGACCTTACTCTCTATGCGGTTTGGGCGATAGATGAAAATCTTGACGATGCCCCCGATTATTCAAACAACTCAAATCATGTCAGCTATAATATCAATGGCGGTGAATTAAGAGAAGGCGTGTCGGTGGGTACAGGCAGCATAAAAGACCCGACCGGAAATAACGGCATATTCTATACATGTCAGCACCATCATGTGGCGGGTACAATGGCGCAGCTCTATGCAGTCGATGTGGCAAAGAGCCTTATTCAAAAGGATAAAGCTGTACTCATAGGCTGGAGCAAGACAAAGTACGAAGTTTTTGCTTCCGCTCCCGACAGTGCCGCAGAGGCTAGCTTTGTAACCGAGATAAGCATAGAAGAATATGATGAAGCACCGGGTTCGTCCGATCCTAACATGGTCTATGCGGTTTGGGCGTCGGATACCAACAATAACAATATACCCGACTATGACGACAGAGAGCCCAAGTATAAAATAACATATGACGGCAATGACAATTCTGCAGGCAGCGCTCCCGTGGACAACAATGAATATATCTACGGTCAGGAAGCCGAGGCTGTGGAAAGTGAGGGTAGTCTTACAAGAGAAAACTGTAAATTCTTAGGCTGGACAAGCATACCAAGTATGCCTCCCATAAGCAGGTCTGCTTCGCAGGCGGCTGTTGATGCGCTTCTTGTAAAGAAATTCAACGTAACGGGCAATGTAACTCTCTATGCTCTTTGGGCAGAGGACAGCAACGGAAACGGTTCGCCGGACTATACGGAGGTATATACCCTCAAATATGATGCCAACGGCGGAGACGGCACACCGCCCAATGAAATTACGGGACTTTTATACGGTGAAAGCATTATAATTTCAGGCTGTGATCTCACAATGCCTGCCAAAGACGATAAGCCTGCGTGCGTATTTGTGGGCTGGAGTACCGATGAGGCAGTCATAGGCAAACGCTATACGGAAAGACCGTATAAGATCGCAGGCGATTCCGAACGGGAGTATATAGTTCTTTATCAGACCTCCGAAATTGTAAATGTTGCCGACCTTAAGGATTCTGCCGAGGATTATGTTATAACGGCTTACGCCGTATGGGCAGTTGATAAGAACAACAACGGCATAGCCGATTATAACGATACTCAATATACGCTTACCTATGATATGCAGGACAGCCTGGGCGAGGCAAGCACTAACACGGCGCCCGTGGACAATGAAAGCTATATTGAGGGCGATACGGCAGTCCTTCATAAATACACGGGCGATAAGCCTCAAAAGAAACACGCTGTATTTGTGGGCTGGAGCATAAATCCCGAGGCAAAGGATAAGCTCTATTCGGAGAGACCCGCAGACGGCATACTCCTTGAAGAGGGCAGCGAATACACAGTTTCCGCCTCCGATGCAGGCGAGGACAATGTTATAACGGTCTATGCTGTCTGGGCGGACAATAAGAACGAGAACGAAAACAAAATACCCGACTATGAAGAAACTAAGTACAGACTTAACTTCATATACAACGATGCTCTGGATAGGACTACCAATGAAATAGCTCCCGATTACAGATATGAGGGACTTGTTGCGGGCGAAACCGTGGCAACCGACAACATAATAAGCGCTGCTGATTTCAACAGCAGGTATTACAGAAAACATAATGAAGGCGATATCGTTGTGAATGAAGTATTCATAGGCTGGAGCCTTACACAGCACAAGGAGGCCTTTACCACATCGTCCGAAGATATTGAACTTTTGAATGAATATCTCAGCACGGGACACAGCGTAACAATGCCTAAAGAAGGCGGAGACCTCAGCGTATACGCCCTCTGGGCAGAGGACAGGAACGACGACAGAGAGCCCGATTACAACGCCGAAACATATCACATAAGGTATTATCTCAACGGCGGAAAGCCGGGCAGACTGCCAAGCGATCCTTCGCAGACGCTCGACAGCCTGTTCTACGACGATGACGCAAATGGCTTCAACGGCATTTACGGTAGGTATTACATAGGCGGAAATTCGCTTGCCGAAGGCACGAACGCCGTTCTCCTCACCAAGGCGGAGCAGAGAGATGTTCTCTTCACAAGGGACAAGGCGGTGCTTATAGGCTGGAGCCAAGAAAATCTCAATGTTACATATGTGGACGGAGAACCTAAGATGGACGAAGACGGCTATGTGATATTCACAGACCTTACTTCGGCTCCCGAGGACGGAAAGCTCATAGACAATTTTGATGTACAGAAATATGATGAAGAAGAGGATGATAAATATCCCAACTATGTATTTGCGGTCTGGGCTAAAGACGACAACAGCAACGGCGTTCCCGACTATGAGGAAGAACCTCACAGCGTTTTATATGACGGCAACGGCAGCACAAGCGGAGACGCTCCCGTTGACAGTGATACATATTACCCCGATGTGGACGTTGTTCTCAAGGATAAGGCTTCTCTTGAGAGAACTCAGGCTGTATTCATGGGCTGGAGCCTGTTTGACGGCGTTTTGGAGGAAACTAGAAGTATACCGTTTGACAAGACCACCAATTACGAACAGCAGATACAGCCTATACTTGTCGCATCGCCCATGAAGATGGCGGATAAGGACATAACTCTCTACGCTGTATGGGCGGACGATAAGAACGGCAACAACACCCCCGACTATGAGGAGGTTTATTCCTTCGTATATGATGTCAATGACTTCGACATAGCCTCGAGGGTTATGGGCAGCGCTCCCGCTTCGGTGGATATGCTCGTTGCGGATCTGGACAGCGTGAATGTGGTATCGGCAGCAGAAGCAAATAAGCTTCTCACAAAGAAGGATTCCGTATTCATAGGCTGGAGCCATCAGAAATATGCTCAAAATGTCAAAAACGGCGAGGATGTTCCCGAGCATATAAATATGCTTCCCGATGAAGACGGCGTTATAACATATGCCGTAAAGGCATCCGACGATACAAACAAGGATAAGCTCATAACGGTTTATGCAGTCTGGGCGGACGATTTAAACCACAACGGTCAGCCCGATTACAGCGAGCCTAAATACACGGTGGAATATGATCTCAACGGCGGAGAGTCGGATGCCCCGCCCGTGGACGGCAACACCTATATGGACGGCAATATCGTGGCTGTAAATACCGATGAGGAAAATATGCCTCATAAGCCGGACGCTCTGTTCTTAGGCTGGTCGCTTACACAAGCCGATGTGTTCACATCGGTACCCGATGAAGGTCTTTTGCTCGGAAGGACCTATCAGGTAAGCCCCGCCGACGCAGTGGAAGATGTCATAACCTTCTATGCCGTATGGGCGGCGGACCGCAACAACAACGGCACGCCCGATTACAGTGAACATACCTACAGAGTGTTCTATGACGCAAATTACAGCGGTACCGACACGCCCACGGTCCCCGTAGACGCTTCGGTATATATCAGCGGCGACAGCGTAACCGTTTCCGAGGCGGAGCTTTCCGCGCGCGGGCTTAAATTCCTCGGCTGGAGCCGTGATAAGCAGTCTGTATATGAAAAATTTGCGGATAAAGGTACAATAAGGACAGAAAAGTCGTTTACTATAGGCTCGGCTAATGTAACTCTTTACGCAGTCTGGGCAGATGATAACAACCTTAACGGCGGAAACGGCGTAGCCGATTTTGACGAGATACATACCTTCCATTACAGCGAAAACGGAGGCGAGCTTGCAGAGGGTATGAGTCTTCCTGCAGACAGGAATTATCTCATACCCAATGACACGGTAACAATAAATCATTCGCCTTCCGACGCCATAAGCAAAGAAGGCTGTATACAGATAGGCTGGAGTACGGATGAGAGGACTGCGGACACTGTATTTACAGAAGCTCCTTCGGCAGATATAAAGATATATAGGTCTGCCGAGCAGTACACCGTTATGTCGGCAGATCCCGATATCATAACGGCTTATGCCGTATGGGCAGCGGATAAGAACGCCAACGGAGTGCCCGATTATGAGGATACATGGCATACCGTAACATATGACCTCAACGGCCATGGCGAAAGCTTTACCGATGTCAATAGCTATGTTGAAAACGATGTTGTAGCTCTTGTCGCCGATCCCGAGGCTGAAGGCGTTGTATTCCTGGGCTGGAGCAGATTTGCAGGCATTGTCGATTTTGACAGAACTGCCGTTTGGCAGAGAGTGAACGGCGTTGCCTTTGAAAAAGATTCCGTTGTCATGGGCAAGGAGGACATAACCTTATATGCCGTTTGGGCAAAGGATGAGAACCTTGACGCCGAAGGCAATGTTATAGGCAACGGCGTTGCCGACTATCTTGAAACCTATACCGTAACCTATAATGCAAACGGCGGAAAGGGCAATCCTCCCGCAGATATACCTTATGTATTGCCGGGCGACCGCATCGGTCTTGCGGAAGTGCCTTATGCAGGCCTTTTAAAGGACGGCAGCGTTCAGACAGGCTGGACTCTTTCAAAGGGTACGGACGCAGGCAAGCTTATGCAAAGCACGGAGGAAAATGTCTATACATACGTTGTGAACAGCGACAACGGCGAAGAACACTATTCATGGCTTGACGGACAGCGTGTGAGAGATCACGGCACTATCGAAATAAAGGCTGTATGGGAGACCGACAATAAGGGCGGAACCGATGCCGAAGGAAATGATGCTCCCGACGGCATACCGGACAGATATCAGAAGGAAATAGTGTTCAAGGTAGTAAACGGCACCTGGGCGGAAACCGAAAGCAGCGAGGATATTATCATCTACGCATTGCTCACCGATGAAAAGGGCGAACCCAGCGAGGACGGCAGGTGCAGCTTCACACCTCCCACGCCCGTAAATAATTACGGTTATATGGAGAAGGGAAGCTGGGACAAGGAAATACCCGTTCCTCCCGAGCTTACGGGCAATGACAGAGTCGTATATACCTATACCTTTGAAAAACAGTATAATGTAAGCATACATTATAACGAGTATGAGGAAGGAAGACCTGTCTCGGACGAGCTTTCCGTTCGCTCCGAACACAACGGCAAGCCTCTTGAATATGGCTTCCCGATAGTCATCAACCCCAATGGCGGCACATGGACTCAGGAAGACTGCGGCATAAATGATGCCACAGAGATAATACCCGTTGCCGTTGAAAAGGAGGACCTCACGCTCAATAAACCCGTGAGGGAGGGCTACATATTCTTAGGCTGGACGGAGTCGGAGGATAACGACACGGATATAATAGAATATGTTTACACGGCTCAATGGCTCGACGACTTAACGGGTCCTGCGGGAACGTCCGACGGCATACCCGATATTTATCAGAAGAGAGTAATATTCGGTATCGTCAACGGCTCGTGGAATGGCGGACTTGTCTTTGCGGAAGCCGATAAGGACAGAGCAGACAAGATAAAGTGGGTTGAGCTTAAAGACAGCAAAACAGGTCTTTGGAGCCTTGAGGCGGAGGTGTCTGTCGATGACATCATACCCGACCTCACAAATGCAAAGCCCGACGATGCCTATGCAAACAGCGCAGGAAAATGGTATCCCGAGCCTATAAGCGTCAGCGGTGCGGGCGATGAAAAGTTCAATTATATATATATGGATGAGACCAATCCCAACACCGTATACAAGTCAGCTGTACACAACAGCACGGTCAGCGATCTTGCAACGGATCCCGTTTCGGAATTCGGAAAAGAGATAGCCGTAGACCCCAACGGCGGAAGGTATATGGACAGCGGAGATACTGTTTTTGTTCCGCTTACGGATTATGTTACGGCTCTTGAAGACCCCGTAAGAGAAAATTATGTATTCATGGGCTGGGCTGCCGATAAATACAGCGACAGCGCTCACCCCGACGCAGTGCGCAAGTATACGGCTTTATGGGAGAACGATGTTCTTGGCGACGGCGGAATGTCCGACGGCATACCCGATATTTATCAGAAGCCCGTTGTATTCGAGGTCGTTCACGGCACATGGGAGAGCGAAGGCTCTGATATATCGGTCGTAACAAGATATGCGGAGCTTACCGACAGCGCTACGGGCTATTGGAGCGGAGAAGATGTCGCTGCGGGCAGCATAGACAACATTCCCGTACCCAAGCCGTCGGAAGGCTATAAGGGCGGAAATTGGTATAAAGACGGCGATCTTGAAAACACAGTAACGCCCGTAAGAAGCGTAAAGGGCAAAGCGGAGCTTAAATATACCCATATCTATGAGCCGATAGTGCCGAGCGTAACCTACAGCAAGTTTATTGAAGGCGCTCGTCCCGAAACGGATACGGACGAAGGCTTTGCTTATAATGATAATATAAAACTTATCAAGGACGATGAGAACAGCGAGTCGGTCGTTCTTCATGCCGACGAGGTCATATCCGACCCAACGCCGAGAGAGGGCTATGTATTCCTTGGCTGGATAAGCGAGAAATACAGCGAGGGCGAATATGCCTGCGTATACACGGCTCAATGGCTGGAGGATAAAGTCGGAGGCTTTGACGAAGACGGAAACGATATTTCCGACGGCATACCCGATGTATATCAGAAGAGGATAACCTTCGATATAGAAAACGGCGTATGGCTCGGCACGGGAAATGCCGAACGCATTACCATATTTGCGGAGCTTAAAAAGAACGGCAAATGGAGCGCCGACGGCGAGGGCAATATAACCGTTCCCGAACACAGACCCGATTATAAGTACGATCAGAAGGCGGGAAGCTGGCTGCCCTCCGAGCCTCCCGAAACCGTAAACAAGGATACCGAATCGGCGTTCAAATATGTATACACATTGAATGACGGCGTATCCGTAAGCTATCGTGAATATAAGGCGGGCAGTCCCGCTCCGTCTGATATGACGGTGTTCGGCATTGCCTACGGCACGGAACTGCTTGTCGAACCCAACGGCGGAATATGGACAGATACTTCCTATGCTCCCGACGGTACGGAGGCAATAGTTCCCGTTACTGCCGAAAAGGATATAGTTCTCAGCGATCCTTCAAGAGAGGGTTATATATTCCTCGGCTGGATAAAGGCGGAGAATGAAAACACTCCCGACAAGGAGGACTATATATTCACGGCTCAATGGCTTGAAAACAAGACGGGCGATAACGACACGCCCGACGATATCCCCGATATCTATCAGAAGAGGGTGGAATTTAGGATAGTAAACGGCACATGGGACGAAGCGGGCGCTGATGGCGATCCTATAACGGCTTATGTCGAACTTACCAAGAATGGTTTGTGGGATGAAAACGGCAGCGGAACCATCCCCTCGGATATCATGGATAAAATAAGCGAACCTCACGGCAAGGACGGCTTTGTGAACGGCAAGTGGTACCCCGAGGCTCCCGTATCCGTTGTGAACGGAAGCTCAAACGAGGTCTATACATATATTTTTGTAGATCCCAGCAAGTACGATCCCGTTTACAAATCTGCCGTTTACAGCCTGAGCATGAGCGATATGGACACAGAGCAAGCTCCGTTCGGCTCGCATATAGTTATAGATCCTGCGGGCGGCACATGGACACACAGCGTTTATGCGCCCAATGGTACAGACAAGACGGTAAGCTTTGATGTGAGCGTTGAAAATTCAGGCGTGGATACATTGAACGATCCCGTAAAGAACGGCAATGTATTCATGGGCTGGAACGCAGGATATGACGAAGCAAGTCATACCTATACATTCACCGCAATGTGGAGCGCCGATGTTAAGGGCGACGACGGCGTATCCGACGGCATACCCGATGAATTCCAGAAGCCTGTCAGCTTTATAGTAAGGTTCGGAAAATGGGTAGGAGAAAACACAGACGAGCTTACATTGTATGCCGAGCTTAAAGATGAGGCGGGCAGATGGTCGCACGACGGCAGCGGCACAATAAGCGCCGTTCCCGTACCCGCGCCCAATATAGGCTATACAAACGGCGAATGGAGCGGAAAAAATCCTTCGAGAAATGTTGAAGGCAGAACTCCCGAATCGTTTATATTCGTATACTATATAGACACTTCCGCAGTAGTATACACAGGCTTCAACGATTGGAGCGCTCCTTCGGCAAATGAAAGAAGAAACTTCAACTTCGGCAACAGCATAAAGCTCGATACAAACGGAGGCGCCATTAAGCAGAGCGGAATGCTTGATGACAATACGCTGATAGTTACGGGCGAAACCATACTTTCGGATCCCGAGCGGTCTGAACATGTATTTATGGGCTGGCAGTATGAACAGGCAGTATCCTCCGAGACCTCGGACAACACGGCAGGCACATTCACCGCTATGTGGCTCGAAGATAAGCTTGGCGGTTTTGATGAAAACGGCGGCAGCACATCCGACGGCATACCCGATATATATCAGAAAGCCGTAAGCTTCAGCATAGAAGGCGGCGTCTGGGCGGAAACAAGAACGGACGATGTCATAACCGTATATGTCGAGCTGAAGGACGAAAACGGAAATTGGAGCGGTTCGGGTTCGGGCAGGCTCACAGCGCCCACGCCCGTAAACTCCTACGGCTTCACCGCAAACGGAAGCTGGGAGCCCGAGCTTACGGATAATGTCGACAGCGCTTCGCCCGATATGTTCAAGTATACATTTGTAAGAGAAAATAACGTGGGCGTAGGTCATGACCCATACAGACCCGATATGCCTCTTACGGATGAAATACAGACGGATTACTTGCCTTACGGCTCGGATATATTGGCAGACCCCGACGGCGGTTCATGGACTCAGCCCGTATATGCCGAGAATGGAACTACGGGTATAGTTCCCATAAAACTGCATAATGATATCGTGCTCAACAGACCCGTCAGAAACGGCTATGTATTCATGGGCTGGGCAAGGAGCGAAAATAAAAACTCATCGGGCGAGACCTATTATATCTACACCGCAAAATGGCTTGAGGACAATGTCGGCGCCTTTGATGAAAACGGCGGCGATATCCCGGACGGTATCCCCGATATCTACGAAAAGAAAATAACTCTCCGCGTAGAAAACGGCTCATGGAATACCGAAGGCGATAAAGAGGATAGAGTTTTATATGCAGTGCTTTCCGATACCGATGACGAGAGCAGATGGAGCGCAAACGGTACGGGCACCATTGTTCTTCCCGAGGGCATGATGCCCGATGAGGGCTATACCGCCGAGAGCGGACATTGGGATACAGACGGCAGCGTTAAAGACAATGAGCCGGAAACCTTTGTTTACAGCTTCGGTGCAGACATGCACACTCTTACATTCGATCCGGGAGCAAACGGAGTAAAGCCCGAAGGTACCGAATACGATATAACTGCGGAATACAACAGCGAGGTCGTTGTGCCCGAGGCTCCCATACCCGTTGAAAATTGTTATGAGTTTACGGGCTGGAGCTGCGGCGGAAATGTATATCTCCCGGGGGAGAGCATCATTGTAAAAGACGATATGACATTTACTGCCGAATGGACGGTACACACCACGCCGTCAGAGCCTTCTGCGGCTGCTTACAGGATTGAATATTACAGACAGGCTCTTGACGGAAGCTATGAGCTTTACGAAAGCGAGTTCCCGCTCTACGGCGAGATAGGAAGCATCGTTTCCGTCGACGCTCCTAAGACATACGAGGGCTATATACTCAATGAAGCTGTATCTCAGCTTTCCGGAGTCATAACAGCTCCCGCGGAGGGCAAAGAAGGTCCCGTTATACTCACTCTAAGGCTGTATTATGACATTCAGAGCTTCCGCGTAACTTACGACCTTAACGGAGGTACGGGAGGACCCGATGATACCGAATGTTCAAGGCTTTATCCCAAGGGCAGCGAGATAACCCTCTGGCGCGATACCCTGCCGTCATCGCTCACAAGAGATAATATGGCGTTTGTGGGCTGGAGCGCCGAAGCGGTATCTGCTCCTCTTACGGAGGCTCCCGAGGAAGGCATGGTACTGAACACTGTGATCATGCCCGAAAACGGAATAACCGTTCATGCTCTTTGGGCAGAGGATATGAACGGCAACGGCATACCCGATTACAGAGAAAATAAATACGGAATAGTTTATGATCTCAACGGCGGCAGCGGCGATGCCGTTTCGGATGAAAGAACATACTTTGTCGGCGAAAATGTAGCTCTTGTGCCTATAGACGATGTGGATATCAGCAGAGAAGGGGCAGTGTTTACAGGCTGGAGCGAAACTCTGTTCGGCGCCGTGCAGTCAACAGATCAGGCTTATCTCACTGTTGCAGACAGTGTAGTTATGCCCGAAGGCGGCATTACGGTGCACGCCGTATGGGCGGCTGATGAAAACGGCAACGGCGTTCCCGATTATGATGAAACGCATTATAGGCTCTATTATGACGGCAACGGTTATACCGACGGCTATATACCCGAGGACGAAAAGGAATATATACAGGGAGCAAAGGCTCTTCTTATAAGCGGAACAGATCTGGGTCTTGCCAGAAACGGCGAAGTATTTGCAGGCTGGAGCACAGAACAGTTCGAGCAGGCGTTTGAATTCGACCAAAAGGACGAGGCGGAGTCCGTTATAATACCTTATAATTCCGTTGAGATCCCCGATTCGGACATAACCGTATATGCAGTATGGGCAATGGACGAAAATGCAAACGGCAAGCCCGACTATGCGGAAGAAGGCTATCATATACTCTATTACGCAAACGGCGGAACGGATATTGACGGCAATGCCTTTGACAACGACCTGTTTTACACCTGCAATCATTCGCATCCTTCGGGTTATGAAGTCATGCTCATGGATATAAGCGAAGCGGGTTCACTTGTGCATGAAAATGCTCTGCTCATAGGCTGGAGCGAAACGCCCTGCGGCATTGTTTACACACAGGAGGACTATGACGGAACAGCGTTTGCAGACAGAGTAATAATAGGCAGCGGAGATACTGCGGTATATGCGGTATGGGCAGCCGATGAAAATACAAACGGCATACCCGACTATACCGAGGACAGATACGCGGTTTCATACGACCTTAACGGCGGAAACGGCGGTCCCGGCGAGAGCGTTTTGAACGAGCTTTATCTTGCAGGGAGCAAAGCTGTCCTCTGGGCGGATACACAGCCTTCGTCGCTTCTGAGAGACAAGGCGGTGTTCCTCGGCTGGAGCAGGGCAAAGACGGAAACTCCGCTCTCATCTGCCCCCGAGGACG
>CANRNM010000023.1 GCA_947631975.1 uncultured Clostridia bacterium | reverse complement strand
ATACTTTCAAATGAGGTCTTTGCGGATATTTTAGGCTGTTTCCTGCCCGTGTTTTATGCGGAGGAGGCGCAAAAAGGCTTTTCTCTTCTTAAGGATAAAGCGGGCGAAAAGATAGCCTCAGATATTCTCACAATAAGAGACAATCCTCTTATTGAGGGCGGCTTTGCTTCCTGTTCCTTTGACAGCGAGGGCACGGCTTCATACAGCAAGAATGTTATAGAAAACGGCGTGCTTAAAACCTTGCTCTATAACCTCAAATCTGCCGTAAGGGACAATGTGAGCTCTACGGGCAACGGCTTCAAGGCGGGCTTTAAAAGCGCGGTCATGACCTCTGCCACAAATTTTTTTGTTGAAAACGGCAAAAAAACACTTGACGAAGTTATAAAAGAAACGGGCGAGGGCTTATTCATAACCGATGCTGCGGGGCTTCATTCGGGAGCCGACAGGATATCGGGAGATTTTTCTCTTGCCGCGGAGGGCTTTAGAATTGAAAACGGCGCTATAGGTGCGCCCGTGGATCAAATAACCATAGGCGGTAATTTTTACGATATGCTTAAAAATATAACGGCTATAGCCGATGACCTCAAATTTTATGCGTCAATAGGCTCGCCGTCCGTTGCCGTGAAAAATATGACCGTCGGCGGACTTTGATGCGCTATAAATACGATTTACACGGGAGAAAATATTATGATAGACAGTCTTATTTTTGATCTTGACGGCACGCTTTGGGATGCCACGGAGATGATATGTAAAACATGGAATATAATACTCAATGAATATCCGCAGGTCAAGCGCGACCCCATAACGGTGGAGGAGCTTACTCACTGCATGGGCTTACAGCTGGATGATATAGGCAGAAAACTTTTTCCCGGCACAGCCGAACACCTTAGAACGGAGCTTATGGACAAATGCTGTGCTCTGGAGTGCGAATATCTGGCAAGGTTCGGCGGTAATCTATATCCCAAGCTGGAGGAAACGCTGAAATATCTAAGCGGTAAATACCGCCTTTTTGTGGTGAGCAACTGTCAGGAGGGCTATATTGAGAGCTTTTTCGAGGGGCATAATTTGGGCTTGTATTTCACGGACTATCTTTCCGCGGGTGAAACAGGGCTTTCAAAGGGCGAAAACAACAGGCTTATTATTGAAAGAAATAAACTGAAAAGCCCCGTGTATGTGGGCGACACTCAAGGCGATAAGCAGTCTGCGGACGACGCGGGCATACCCTTTGTATACGCTGCCTACGGCTTCGGAACGCCCAACGGCTATGACTATATAATACACAAATTCAGCGAGCTTGCGGATATATTCTAAAAAATAACGCACGCTACGACCGGTGATTATTTGGCATGGAAGCTTGTAGCTCGCCCGCAAAAAAATACATACAATAAGTATTTTATCGACACGCAAAAAGGACAGCCTTACGCTGTCCTTTTTATGTTGATATTTATGCCTTGCTTTCTTTTCTGCCGTATACTATGTAATAAACTATAGGTACAAGCACAAGATTTACTACCATTGCTATCAGCAGACCGAAAAGCATTAGCACTGCCATAGGCACGAACAATGCATCGCCGAAGAGGGCAAGTGGCATAA
Organism: uncultured Clostridia bacterium; assembly: GCA_947631975.1. Taxonomy (GTDB): domain Bacteria; phylum Bacillota; class Clostridia; order Lachnospirales; family CAG-274; genus Gallispira. The sequence continues at coordinate 19,532 of CANRNM010000023.1, read as the reverse complement.
GTCCGAGCACGGTAGTCATTGTACTCATCATTATAGGTCTTAGCCTCTGACCTCCCGCATTTCTGCACGCTGTTTCAATGTCAAGTCCTTTGTCCACCTCATTGGTTATGCAGTCAATAAGCACTATGGCGTTTGCAAGCACACAGCCCAGTAGACTGACTGCGCCTATAAGCGCGAACAGACTCAGAGGCTGTCCCGTTATCATAAGTGCCGTAAATCCTGCTGCCAGTCCGAAGGGCATTGATATGAATACTATACCGACCTTTCTGAATGAGCCGAACTGTATAAGCAGTATTATAAGTATGAATATAATTGCCACAAGAGCCGCAACGCCTATGTTTGCAAGCACTTCCTCGAAGAATATCTTTTTCTTGCCCGATTTTTCTATGGTTACGCTTTCGGGGAATTGGTCGATATTTTCCTCTATCTGCTTTTCAAGCTCTGTCTGTATATCCAGATCGCTCACCTTTGAGCTGTTGTAGCAGCCGACTATCCTTCCCCGTCTGCCGTCTATACGCGAAAGAGTGGTTATCTGTGGTTTTAATGAAACATCGGCAAACTGAGATACGCTGTGCTTGTTTCCCGTTATGGAGGACTTCACCTTGAGCTCCTTTATCTGCTCGCGGGAGTCCACATTTGTATCCAGCACAATGTCATATTCCTTGTTACCGCTTCTGTATGCCGACACCGTTCTGCCCATGAGAGCTATATTCAGCTCGTTCTGCGCCTCTGCCTCCGTAAGTCCAAGGCTGTTGAGCTTGAGCGAATCCATGTTCACATAGTAGCTGTAGGTCGCAAGCTCGTTTTTGTTCCTTACGCCCTTTGTGCCCTCAATGTTTGTGAGCATATCATTTATCATCTCTGCCGCGGTGTTGAGGTCGTCGGTGTTGTCCGAATATATCTTCATTTCAACGGGCTTTGAATTGAGCGTCATTATTCCCAGCTCTTCAACCAGCATGGATGCTCCGCCGACTCTGCTGTTGAGCTCATCCTGTAAGAAGTCTACCATCTCGCCTGCGTTTTTGAATCTGTCGCTCTTTGAGAAATCCGCCCTCATAAGTATATCGCCGACATTATCTCCCGCGCCCTTGGGCAATATGGAGTAGTCATATCTCGGTATGACTGCGCCCACACCGCTTAGGTAATATTGAGTTTCGGGCTGTTCGTCCAGCACAGCCTCTATGTTGTTGACTATTTCTCTTGTCCTGTCAAGGCTGTCCTCGTTGTCGCACTGCACATCTATTGTTATAATGTCCTTTCCTGCCATGGGCACTATTTGCTTTTCAAGCGTAAATACCGATGAAAGGAGCACAAGCGCAAATACAACGGCGCAGAATATAGTTGTCCTTCTGTGCTTGAATGCGTGCTCGAAAAGACTGTCGTATATTCTCTGCGACAAGGGCTTTTTATTGCTTTTCTTTTCCTTTGTCTTGTCAAGGAAGAAGTAGCTCATGACGGGAGTAACGCATATCGACACCAGATATGAAGCAACAAGACAGCATATTATAACAACGGGGAACGTTATGGCTATCTGCCTGTATGCTCCGGGAAGCGTTAGTATGGAGCTGAAAGCAAGCACCGCCGTAAGCATGGATATGAATACGGGTAGGGCAACCGAAGCCGCGCCCTTTGCCGCCGCTTCCTTTTTGTCCATACCGCTGTCTATGTTTTTCTGTATGGCGTCGCTTACAACCACCGCGTTGTCCACCAGCATACCCAGCACCACTATAAGCGAGGCAAGAGAAACGAACTGTATCTCAAAGCCCATTATGTATGTGCATATAAAGCTTGCAAATATAGAAAGGGGAATAGCAAACGAAACAACCAGAGCGTTTCTGAAATTCATACCTATCATTATGACTATTATTACAAGCACTATGGACTCTATAAGGTTTATAACGAAGTCGTTTATGGAGTCCTGAACGTCGTCGGGCTGTAAAAATACCTTGTTTACGGTTATGCCCTCGGGGAGAGAAGCGTTGTAATCGTCTATTGTGCGGTTTATCTCGTCGCCTAAGCTCACAACGTTAAGACCCTCTTGGAAATATACCGCAAGCACCGTTGAACGCTTGTTGTTGTAAATATAATATCCCTCGTCGTCGGGTACCTCGCTTGTTATGTCAGCTATGTCCGAAAGCCTTGTAATAATGTAGTCGTCGTTTGTGCTGACGATTATATTCTTTATTTCGTCTATGCTTTCAAACTGTCCCGATGTATTTACATTTATGCTGTTGCCGTCTGCCGTAACGGAGCCTGCGGGAAGCGTGGTGTTGTGATATTCTATAAGCTGCGCAAGCTCTGCAAGAGACACATCTATGTCGTTGAGCTTTTCTATGTTTACATTTATTTTGATCTGCGACGGCACATCGCCGTAGATATCAACTTTTCTTATGCCTTCAATCAGCCTAAGCTTGTCGCTTATTTCTTTGCTTCTGTCGGAAAGCTCGTCGCTTGAAATGCTGTCGCCCGTAACCGCAAGTATAAGTCCTGCCGTATCCATTATGTCGTCGTCAACCGTAATGGACGAAACTCCCGAGGGAAGCTCGGGCTTGAGGTTGTCAAGCTTCTTCCTAAGCTCGTCAAACTGCTCGTCGACCTCGTCCTGTGAAAGATCCATGCTTAAATTGACGCTTGTTACGCTGTAGCTGTCGCCTGCGGTAGTGTCGCATTTGTCAAAGCCGTCAAGCTCCATACAAGCGTGCTCTATTTTCTCCGACACAAGCTGTTCCATATCCTCTGCGGATGCTCCGGGATATATTACCGTTACGCTTGCAACGGGGAGTACTACCTTCGGGAAGTGCTGCTTAGGCATCTTGTAGTATGAAAATGCGCCTGCGCAGAATATCATGAGCATCATCATTATAACAAGTGATTTTCTTTCTATGAGAGCCTTAAAAAAATTACTGCCTTTCATATTTTCAGCCCTCCGTTTTCACAAGGTCGTTTTCTCTGAGGTTCTTTATTCCCTCTGTAACCACAACAGCCGTGGGGTCGTCTATTTGTATTTCAACCTTGTCGCCGTTGAAGTCGCCCAGAACTACCTGTTTTTTGTATATCCTGTTTTCGCTGTTTACAGCGTAAACATAGTCCACGCCGTCCGAGTTGAACACTGCGTCTATGGGCACATAACAGCCTGCCGTGCTTCCCGTTACTATCTTAACATCCACGGTCTCGCCTATGGTGTAGTCGCCCGAAAGCCCTATATCCACGGCATATGTTCTTGTCTGCTCGTCGGGATACTGCGCTATGGTCTGTATTGTGCCTCTGTCGCTGCCGTTTATTATGGCTGTTCCGCCCACGGATATATTCTTGTATTCCTCATCGCTTGCGCCCACGGTTACTATGATATCCGTGCTCTTTGCCACAACTGCGGGATAGCCTGCCGATATGACCTCGCCCTCTTTGAAAGGAAGCTCCATCACATAGCCGTCGCTGTCCGCCTTTATAACGGCGTCGTTTATATTCTTGGCTGTTATGGCATTTGAAGCTTCTGCGCTTTTAAGAGCCGCGCGAGCCGTTTCTACATCCTTTGCCTTTGAGGTGTTTAAGTTTGCAAGGCTCTTTTCGGCTTCTGTCTTCTGAGCCCTTGCGGCGTCAAGCTCCGCCTTCTTGCTTTCAAGCTCCGCCTTGTGTCCCTCGTATGTAGCCTTGGCAGCCTCAAGCTCCGCAGACTTTGTTTTGAATGTGCTTTCAAGAGAATCCAAGTCCTTGTCCGCATATCCGCCCACGGCGTTTATTTCTCTTGCGGCTTCAAGCTCTCCCTCGAGAGTGTCAAGAGCTGTTTCTCCCGCCTCAATATTGACTTCCTCCGCGTCAAGTCCCGTTTCGAGAGCTTCTATTCCTTTTTCTCCCGCAGCTATGGACTTTTCGAGAGAGCTTATCTGTGATTTTGCATTTGCAATGTTTGTGTCGTATGTGCTTATGGTCTTGTCAAGAGTTGCCTGAGCCTGGTCTCTTGTGTTGCCGCCTATTGAAGCCTGATACTCCATAGAGGTGGTGTCGAGTTTTGCAAGCACGTCGCCCGCCTTGAATTTCTGACCCTTTTCAACGCATATCTCAGCTATCTTTCCGGACGCAAGGAATGAATAATTCTTTGTTTCCTTTGCCTTTACTATGCCTATGTAGCTGTAACCCGACATAACGCTCTGCTCGGCAACGGGCTCTGTCTTCACTATTTTTGCGGCGGCTTCCTTTTCCTCGCCGTCATTTGATTTTCCGCATCCGCTCACAGCCAGCGTCATACACATTATGACCGCTATGGGCAGTTTTTTCATTTTCATATATGTAAAACCTCCCGATAATTTTATTCTGTCTACTATTCTATTACTTTTTTTGTAAAAAAACAATGGGCAGTATTATACACATTGTATAATAATATACAGTATATTATATTTTGTTGCTTATTACACAAATGCTTGAAAATTGCCTAAAATTATGTTAAAATTACAAAAGAAGGGAGGGAAAAGCATTGGTAAACAAAACAGACCTGAGAGTAATAAAGACCAAAAACGCCATTAAAAATGCCTTTCTGGATCTCATAGAAGAAAAGGGCTATGCAAATGTCAGCGTTACGGACATAGCCAAAAGAGCCGAGATAAACAGAAAGACATTCTATATTCACTATGAAACAAAGGAAATACTCTACAACACAATAGTTGAGGAGTTTATGGAGGTGCTTTCTCCCACGCTTGACGACATACCCAGACTGAAGGGAAAGATGCAGAGACGGTATATAGAGCATCTTCTTGACAAATTCAGAGAGTACAAAAGGGATTTCAACGCCCTTATAAATGACAATACCAACAGCGACTTTGTAAACAGGCTTAAAGAAAAATTTTATTTCGACATAATTTCAAAAACTCACATAAAGGAGAAAACTACGGGCACAAGCTTCACTCCCGAGCTCCTTATGGAGGCTTATTTTTATCTTTTCATGGTCTTTGCCAGGTGGTGGGTGAACAGCTCCGACATCACTCCCTCGGAGGTCGTGGATATGATAGTCGAGTTCTTTTCAAAGAGAACGCTGGAATTTTTGGGCATAGATTTCACGGGCTATGTCAAGAAACCGACATAAAATATTTGACATTGAGCTGAAATTGTTATACTATGTAAATAACAATAAAATTTGGAGGTAATCACTATGTATGATTTTGACGAAATTAAAAATACCGATCCCGATATCGCAGAAGCGATAGACGCGGAGCTTACAAGACAGAGGAACAACATCGAGCTTATAGCCTCGGAGAACTTTGTTTCAAAGGCAGTTATGGCGGCAATGGGCTCACCTCTCACAAATAAATATGCCGAGGGCTATCCCGGCAAGAGATATTACGGCGGCTGCGACAAGGTGGATATAGCAGAGAATATTGCAAGAGACAGAGCATGCAAGCTTTTTGGAGCAGAGCATGCCAATGTTCAGCCTCATTCGGGCGCACAGGCAAATATGGCTGTGTTCTTTGCCGTTCTTAAGCCGGGCGACACGGTAATGGGCATGAATCTTGCTCACGGCGGACACCTCACGCACGGTTCTCCCGTAAATATGAGCGGTAAGCAGTACAACATAATCCCCTACGGCGTTAAGGAATCCGACGGCACTATTGACTACGACGAGGTAAGACGACTTGCCCTTGAGCATAAGCCCAAGCTTATAATTGCGGGCGCAAGCGCTTATTCAAGAATAATAGATTTCAAGACCTTCAGCGACATCGCCAAGGAGGTGGGAGCATATCTCATGGTGGATATGGCTCATATAGCGGGTCTTGTGGCGGCAGGACTTCATCCCAGTCCCGTACCCTACGCAGATTTTGTTACTACCACCACACACAAGACATTAAGAGGTCCCAGAGGCGGTATGATACTCTGCAGGGAAGAAAATGCAAAGCTTATAGACAAGGCTATATTCCCCGGTATACAGGGCGGTCCCCTTATGCATGTAATAGCCGCTAAGGCAGTCTGCTTCGGCGAGGCTTTAAAGCCCGAATTTAAGGAATATGCAAAGCAGGTCGTAAAAAATGCAAAGGTATTGAGCGAAAGACTTATCGAAAACGGCTTCAATATCGTTTCGGGCGGCACGGACAACCATCTTATGCTCGTTGACTTAAGACCTATGCACATCACCGGCAAGGAGCTTGAGGCAAGACTTGATGAGGTCGGCGTTACCTGCAACAAGAACGCCATACCCTTCGACCCCGAAAAGCCCGGCATTGCAAGCGGTATAAGGCTCGGCACTCCCGCCGTTACCACAAGAGGTATGGTAGAGGAGGATATGGTCGAAATAGCCGATATCATTACTCTTATCGCAAAGGACTATGAGGGCAATAAGGAAGAGGCAAGAAAGAGAGTAAAGGCACTTGTTTCAAAGTACCCGCTTTATTGATAGACTGATTATTGCAATTAAAGGAACCGTTTTAGGCGGTTCCTTTATGAGTATTACGGAGAAAAGCTATGAAAAAAAGACACATAATAGGATTGATAATCGCAATTATACTTATAGCGGGCTATTATGCCCTTGACTATGCCACAAGCGACAGAGCGGGCAGCGAAGCCGATATTGCCTCCGAAATTGAACAGCGGGAGGACGGGCCCTCCGCCGTATATCATAATGAGAAGGAGCACTATACCTTCCGCACCGAAAAACAATTAAACGAGCACTACGAAAAGCACGGCGTTGAAATGGGCTTTTCCTCTCCCGAGGAATATCTTGAAGCAGCAAACGCCGTTGTCAACTCCGACAAAGCGCTTCATAAGCTCGAAAAGGAAGATAACGACGATGTATACTACATAGAGGATACAAACGAATTTGTGATAGTTTCGGGGAAGGGCTATATACGCACCTACTTCAATCCAAGCGACGGCATAGATTATTTCAACAGACAGTAAATAATATATAAACAAAAAACGGAGCCCGTAAAGGACTCCGTTTTTATATACACCCACCGGGAATCGAACCCAGAACTAACCCTTAGGAGGGGCTTATTATATCCGTTTAACTATGGGTGCGTATCATTGACATTATAACGCCTTATACCTCAAAAGTCAAGATAATTTTGAATTATATCATTTGTTTTTATAACATTTCCGTGCCCGGCTAAAATAATTATTTACAAAACGACCTTTGCCGCAAACACCAAGCAGTCTACAGCAAATATTATTGCGGCGCCATAAAACAGTATGCAGAGCGTACGGCGCTTTATTTTCTCCAAAAATGCTTCCAAAAACGGCTGTATCACATAAAGAAACAGCGTTCCGCCCAGACCGAACCTTATAGATGTTGACAGAGCTATCCTTGCCTGAAAGCTGTATTTATACATTGTGTAGTCCCAAGGTATATAGCCTATTGTATCTTCGCAAAGATACGAGGCTATAAGCTCCACAGCCGTGGCAATAAGCGCGCACAGTATAAAAACAGCGGGTAGCAGAAGTATTTTGCTTTTAATAGGCTTATTTTTTATTATAAAATATACGGTGAATAAAAACAACAGCGTTCCCACTCCGTAAACGGGGCAGTAGGGACCTATAAGTATGCCTCTGTCCGTTATTCCTCTGCCGTATATGAAAACCTCCAGAAATTCCTCATATATCCAGCCTATCACCGAATAGACCATAAAATAAAGAAAATATTTCTTAATTTCATATACTGTTTTTTGAGTCATATTTTATCTCCTTCACTATTCATTCTATTTTATTCTATCACATTATGTACTTAGTTTCAACAGTCTATGCGGTCATAAATATTCTTAATTAAATTTTAAGCTCGAGAGGGCTTGTTATATCTTGAAATTTTATATATTCTGTGCTATACTATTAAATTAAGAGTTTATGTATAGCAATACGCTTGCTTGGGAGAGATTGTCTATGAAAAAATATATATTCATTTTGTGTATGCTGTTTTTATCGCTTACGCTTGCGGGCTGTAAGGATGAAGAAATATCCGCCGATAAGCCCCTTGTTTACACAAGCTTTTATGCTCTTTGCGACTTCGCCTCGGAGATAGCGGGGGACAATGCGCAAATTGTAAACATGGTACCAGCGGGCACGGAGCCCCACGATTGGGAGCCGGGCGTAAAGGATATGGCAGGGCTTAACGAAGCCGATATAGTCCTTTATAACGGCATGGGAATGGAAAGCTGGACAGACAAGGCTTTCGCCTCTCTTGAAAATGCCGATACTGTTTTTGTGAAGGTTTCGGACGGAGCAGATATATACGACAGCGCAGACCCCCACATATGGCTTGACCCCGAAAATGTCAAGATAATGTGCGGAAATATCCTTTCCGCCTTATGCGAGGCGGACCCCGAGCACAGCGAAGCATATAAAGCCAATTACGACAGCTATATTTCGGAGCTTGACGAGCTTGACAGGGCCTTCTCGTCGGAGCTTGCTCCGTATAAGGGCAGGAGCATAGTTGTTTCTCACAGCGCCTTCGGTTATCTCTGCAATGCCTATGGGCTCAAGCAGGAGCCCCTCGACGGCGTTTCGGCAGACAGCGAGCCTTCGCCCGACAGAATGATGGAGCTTGTCAATTTTATAAAAAGCAACGATATTAAATATATTTTCTGCGAGAAGCTCGTTTCTCGTAAAACAGCCGAAACTCTTGCGGAGGAAACGGGAGCGGAGCTTTTGTATCTCGACCCCTTCGAGGGACTTACCGAAGAAGAGATTTCAAGAGGCGATAACTATATATCCGTGATGTATTCCAATCTTGAAAACCTTAAAAAAGCGCTTATGCAGGGAGAATAAAATGAACATACTAGAGGTCAGGGACTTATCCTTCAGCTATCCGGACAAAAGCATACTTCACAGACTTTCATTCAATGTTGAAAAGGGTGATTTTGTGTGTGTTGTCGGCACAAACGGCACGGGAAAGTCCACCCTTCTGAAGCTCATACTGAATATATTGCAGCCCACGGAGGGCGAAATAAGGCTTTTTGACAAAAGAGCCGATAAGTTCAGAGATTATTCCAAGATTGCCTATGTTTCGCAGAAGGCGACATCGTTCAACAGGGACTTTCCCGCAACGGTGGAGGAAATAGTTTCCCTTGGGCTTTACTCTGCAAAGGGCTTTTTAAAGCCTTACAGCGCTTCGGATAAGGAAAAGGTAAAAGCCGCTCTTGAAAGGGTAGGCATATACGACTACAGAAAGAGCAGGGTGGGAAGGCTTTCGGGCGGACAGCAGCAGAGAGTATTCATAGCCAAGGCGCTTGTTTCTTCTCCCGAGATAATTTTTCTGGATGAGCCCACAGTGGGTATAGACATAACGGCGGTCGATTCTATTTGCTGTCTTTTGGGAGAGCTTAATAAAAGCGGTATAACCATACTTATGGTAACGCACGACATATCCTCTATACTTTATCATTCAAATAAGGTGCTCGTGCTCTCGGAGGACGGCAGCGGCGAAATAATGCCGTCCGAGGAATTCAATTCGCACACAATTTTAAATCATGTTCATCACAAGCATTGAAAGGGACGCATTTTATGGAAATATTTACGCTTGCATTCATGCAGAGAGCCATTGTGGTCGCAATATTCATATCCGTAATAACACCGCTAATAGGAAATATAATAGTGCTCAAAAGGCTTTCAGCCATAGGCGACGCGCTTTCTCATTCCTGCCTTGCGGGTGTTGCCGTGGGCTTGTGTTTCAGCTTAAGCCCCATACTTACGGCGATCATTTTCTCCGTGCTCTCGGCAATAGTAATTGAATATATAAGGCGGGCATTCCCCAATTATTCAGAGCTTGCCACTGCCATAGTCTTAAGCTTCGGCGTGGGAGTTGCGGCGGTATTTTCGGGCTTTGTTAAGAACTCTGCCAATTTCGGCAGCTTCCTTTTCGGCTCAATAGTAGCAATTTCAAATGCCGAGCTTTATGCCGTCATAATTTTAAGCGTTATAGTCGCCGTAACCATGCTTGTGCTTTACAGAGAGCTTTTGTATATATCCTTCGACGAGGAGGGAGCCGAGCTTTCGGGCGTAAGGGTAAAGACTGTCAATCTTGTCTTTACGGTGCTCACAGCCGTTGTGGTGTCCATAGCTTCCAGAACGGTCGGTTCTCTTGTCATATCGTCGCTTATGATAATACCCGTAGCCTGCGCTATGCTCATATCAAAGAGCTATAAGCAGAACATAGTGCTTTCCGTGCTTTTTGCACTTTTATTCACGGTTTCGGGTCTTATACTTACGGCGTTCAGAGACCTTAAGCCCGGCGGCACGATAGTGCTGATAGGCATAGGCGTTTTCCTTATTACGGCGGCTCTGAGCAGAAAGCAAAGGTGATATTATTGAACAATACGGAAAGATTTTTAGACCTTTACAGACAGCTTGAAAAAATAGGAAGAACAAATTATTTCCCCGAGAGTCCCGACGGCGCGCCCATTATAACAAGGCTCACCACAATACCGTCTTTGAGAGAGCTCAAGGAGGATATAGAGTACTGCAGGGTAGTCAGAAATTTTCTTGTGCACACTCCCAAGGTAAACGATGTATATCCCGTCATACCCTCGGACGATATGATAAAGATACTTGAAAAATGTGTGGACAGGGTAAAAAGCCCCACAAAGGCGATATGCTTTGCCATAAGGCGTGAAAATATGTTCACGGCAAGACCCGAGGACAGGGTCTCCAAAATAACGGAGCATATGAACAAAAGAGGTTTTACTCATGTGCCCGTTTTCAGCGAAAAAAAGCTTGTGGGCGTTTTCAGCGACAATGTGATATATTCTTATATCTGCGATAAGGGTACTATCCATATAGACGAGGAAACAAGGCTCTCGGAGTTTATGGATTATCTTTATCTCGAAAATCATTTCAATGAATACTTTGCTTTTATGCAGGACGATTCATCCCTTTATGAGGCGTCGAACCTCTTTAATATAGACAGCAGGTCAATGAAAAAATTGGCGGTCATATTCTTTACGGATAACGGCAGGCGCGACGGGCGCGTAAGCGCCATGATGACGCCTTACAGCCTTTTAAGGGATGCGCCCGAATATATAAATCAATAAACGGAGGACAATTATATGAAAAAGAAAGCTTTATTACTTGCAGGAATACTTCTCTTGTCCGCAATGTGCGCCTGCGGCAAAACAGATAATGCCGACGGCGAAAACGGAAACGGCGTAAATAATAATATAAGCTATTCCGCAACCGACCTTGCCATATACACAACGGAAAGCGAGGGAGAAACGCTTATGCCGTCAAAGTTCATAACTATGCTCGGAGTAGACCCTTCAACGGTTGAACCAAGCGACGATGAAAAGCTTGAACGCATAAAGCAGTTTGTTGAAACGGACACCATGGAAATAGCCGAGGGCGATATAGATAAGCCCGGAGAGACAAAGAAACAGAATGTAATAAGATATTTCAAGTATATAGGCAGCAGAGAGCCTGTTATAAACGCCAAAAGTATTACCACAACGGGAATTATGCCCGAGGATGACAACTGCAGCAGCGTTGAGGAAGTTATAGAGGCATACGGTATAGACAGCGAAAACGAGGAATATATCGAAAACGAGGATGAAAACGGAAATTATGTTATAAAGCTCGATTTCAAGGACCTTGACACAAACGAAGGCACTCTTGAAAGAATAATAACTCCCAAGGGTAGCGAACCCGAGGCGTCGGAGGTTAGATATACTCTCCGCTTTACCATACAGAACGACCATGTTCACGGAATAGACGCTTATATGTACTTCTGACGGAGGTATATTAATGAATATACGCGAATATTTAAAGCGGCATAAGCTCCTGTGCGACGGCGCTTTCGGCACATATTTCAACTCAATGGGCATGGATATGCTCCCCGAAAGAGCCAATATCGAAGCGCCCGACACGGTGCGAGCCATACACAGCGAATATATTAAAAACGGAGCCAAGCTTATAAGGACAAATACATTTGCTTCCTGCCGTAAGGTTTTGAACTGTAATGAGGACGAGCTTAAAGCAAACCTTCTTTCTGCTCTTGACTGCGCAAAAAGCGCGTCTGAAGGCAGGGCGTTCATTGCCTGCGACATAGGTCCCGACTGCATGGAGGATGTATATTTCATTGCAGACACCTTTATTGAAACGGGAGCGGATATAATTCTCTTTGAAACACTTGCGGGCATAGAGCACATATTGCCCGTTATAAGGCACATAAAAAGCAGAAATAAAGATGTTTTTATAATAACTCAGTTCTGCGTCAATCAATACGGCTATACCGAAGAGGGTATAAGCGCATCGTCTATAATAAGGCTGTGCGCTGAAAATGATGATATAGACGCGGCAGGCTTTAACTGCGGTGTGGGTCCTGCCCATCTTTTGAATATACTGAAGGGCATTTCTCTGCCCGAGGATAAATTCATAACCGCTTTGCCAAATGCCAGCTATCCTTCGGTGGTTCAGGACAGAACGGTATATCTTGACAACATAAACTATTTTTCGGATGTAATGTCCAAGATAGCCGACTATGCCGATATAGTGGGAGGCTGCTGCGGCACCAACCCCAAGCACATAAAGGCGCTTAAGGATAACATTGATTTTTCTGCGGGACATATAGGCTCCAAATCAAAGCAAAGCGCTTTGAAGCCCTCCGAAAATATAAAGGAGGACAGCAGACGGGGAGCGTTCTTCAAGGGCAATGAGGGCAGAAAGCTCATTGCGGTAGAGCTTGACCCGCCTAAAGACGGCAATATTTCAGCTCTTATGGAAACGGCAAACTATCTTAAGACAAAGAATGTGGATGTCATAACATTTGCTGACTCTCCCAGCGGAAGGACAAGGGCGGATTCCGTGCTTATGAGCATAAAGGTGGCTAATGAAACGGGCTTGAAGGTGATGCCCCACATATGCTGCAGGGACAAAAACGCAATAGCCATAGGCTCGCATGTGCTTGGAGCATACATAAACGATATAAGAAATTTCCTTGTCATAACGGGAGACCCCGTGCCCAACACTTCAAGGGACAATGTTAAGGGCGTGTTCAATTTTGACTCCGTAAGGCTTATGCAGTATCTAAATACTATGAATGAGGAAAGCTTTTCCTCCGACAGGCTTTGCTACGGCGGAGCAATAAACTATGCCCGCAGCAATACGGAGCTTGAAATTGAGAGAATAAGGCAGAAAACTGCGGCGGGAGCCGAATTTTTCCTAACTCAGCCCGTATATGACGACAAGGATATAGAAACTCTCGAATATATAAGGCATAATATGGATCGCCCCATGCTCGTGGGCATTATGCCCCTTGTGAGCCTTAAAAACGCCAACTTCATAAAAAACGAGCTTACGGGTATAAATGTTCCAGATTGGGTGATAAAAAGGTTCTCGCAGGATATGTCCAAGGAAGAAGCAAGGCTTGCGGGAATAAAAATAGCGGAAGAAACAATGAAAAAAACAGAAAGCTTTGCGGACGGCTATTATTTTGTTATACCGTTCAACAGGTTAGCTACAGCCAAGGCGCTTATAAAATAAAGAATAAGGAGCAGGATATGATAAAGAAACTGAAGGTAGCGGATGTAAACATTGATATCGACCTCAAATATGAAAAAACAATAAGGCAGTCCGAGCCGTATGAAGCCGATTTTGAAAAATGCAATGTCAGCATAAAAATACCCGACGACAGCTTTGAAGAGCTTAAGGCGGAAACGCCGTATTTAAGCGCCGAAGATGTGGAATATATATACACGGGCTCCGCTTTCTACGAAGCGCTTTTGCACTTCAACGGCTTTATGCTCCATTCCAGCGGCGTCGTTGTGGATAATTACGCTTATCTGTTTTCTGCCGATCCGGGCACGGGCAAATCCACTCATACGGATCTGTGGGTAAAATTCTTCGGCAGTGACAGAGCCAAGATAATAAACGACGATAAGCCCGCAATAAGAATGATAGACGACAAAATATATGTTTACGGTACGCCTTGGAGCGGAAAGACAGACCAAAATCTCAATATGCGGGTGCCACTGGGCGCAATAGTTTTTCTGGAGCGCTCCGAGCATAATCACATAGAGAGGATAGAACCCAAGGAGGCAATACCTCTCATACTTCAGCAGACCATACGCCCCAGGGAGCAGGAAGTCATGATAAAACTTTTGGATATGCTGGACAAGGTTCTAAGCAACATAAAGCTTTACAGACTCGGCTGCGACATTTCGGAGGAAGCGGTCAGAGTCAGCTACAACGGAATAAATATGGAGGGAAAAACACTATGAAGATCAAAGAAGGCTATCTTTTAAGACAGGTTGCAGGCAGTAATATAGTAGTGCCCGTAGGCGAGGGCTCTATGGATTTCAGCGGTGTCATAACGCTGAACGAAGTGGGAGCTTTCATATGGCAGATACTTGAAAAAGGCGCGGACAAGCAGGAAATACTGGACAAAATGCTTGCCGAATATGATGTTTCAAAGGAAACTGCCGAAAAGGACATTGACGAGTATATCGAAAAGTTAAGAGGAGCTGAGCTTATTGCAGACTAAATCGGTAAGACTTGCCGAGATATACGGCGTTATGAAGGAAATGCTCGACAAGGGCGGTACCGTCAATTTTAACCCCAGAGGAACAAGCATGCTCCCCACGATACATAACGACGGCGACAGGGTAACGCTCAAGAAATTTGACAGACTCAAAAAATATGAGCTTCCTCTGTACATCCGTGAGGACGGGCAGTTTGTGCTCCACAGGGTAATGTCCGTCAATTCCGACGGCACCTATAATATGTGCGGCGACAATCAATGGCACATAGAAAGAGGCATACGCCCCGAACAGATAGTAGGGACGGCAATAAAAATACAAAGAGGGAAAAGGGAATTTTCCGTCAATAACATTCTTTACAGGATATATGTTTTTGTTTGGGTCAGTATCCGTCCGCTTAGGCATCTTTTCATAGGCGGCGGAAGAAAACTCAAAAGAATACTTATTAAATAATATAATTCATGGAGGGTCTGATATGAAAAAATTTTTATTGACAGCTGTTTTTGTTTTATCTCTTGCCTTTAGCGTATCGGCAGAGGAAGCCATAAGTCTTGATATAGACGGCAAGGCTATATCATGCGACACGCCGCCGCAGATAATAGACGGCAGGACAATGGTACCCGTAAGAGCCATTTTTGAGGGCGTGGGCGCGTCCGTAGACTGGAACAGCGAGGATAAGACCATAACGGGCAAGCTTGGTCCCGTAAACGTTATAATGACAATAGACAGCGACACTGCTCTTGTGAACGGTTCGCCCGTGCAGATGGACTGCGCGCCCGTAATTATAGACGGCAGGACGCTTGCTCCCGCCAGATATGTTGCCGAATCCTTCGGCTGTAAAGTAAACTGGGACGGCGAAAAAAGAGCTGTGAGCATTTCCACACCTCTTGCGGATAAAAATATAACGGCGGAGAAGCCTATGGCAGAGAAAGTTACCGAAAAATCTACGGAGGCAACTACCGCAGCCGAAACCACAACTCACCCCATGTATGCATATAAAACCTACTATAAGCCCGGCACATATGAAGTCGGCAAGGATATGCCCGCGGGAGAATATGTAGTGTTCGCCAATCCCGACGCTATAGGCTATCTCTACAAATACGCCAAGGACGGTACCATAACGGCAAGGAGCGGAAAGCGCTATCTTTACAGCAATTATTTCTCATATAACGATGTTATCACTCTTTCCGACAAAAATTATCTTGACCTGTCAAACGCATATGCTGTGCCGTCGGAGGATGTCGAGGCTCTTGACCTCAGCAAAAACGGCACGTTCAGAGCAGGCAAGGACATAAGCACGGGACATATGACATTCATAAGAAGCGCACAAACGCCCATAGCCTTTGTAGATGCGGGCTACATAAGCGACAGCGAGGCGCAGAGAACGATATCATATCTCGTTAAGGACAACGGCGACTCCGTTGTAGCCAACATAAGAGGCGGTATGCTTGTAAGGACATTCGGCTGCGATATATACAACGCAAATCTCGCGCTTGTAAAGTCCTACGAGCCCGTAAGCACAAATATTAAAAATACGGACGCAAGCCTTAAATTCAGCGACATATCTCCTAGCTTCAAAAATGAAGTGGACAGCTATCTGGCAACGCTTGTCAACGATATGAAGCTTGGCAGTCTCAATTCCGAAAAATACAGCACGTCTTATCAGAAAAAGATAAACGCAGGCTGGACTTCAAAGGCGGCAAATTCCGCGGAGAAAAAATATGCGGTGTTGGCAAACAGCTTCTATACTCAGCTTAGGGACTGCGCTCAGAATACAAAGGAGAACCTTGCATCTTCGCCTGCTGTAAGGATAAGAGGAAAAAATATATCGAGCGCTCAGTTCAAGAATCTGCTCAACGCTCAGAAGGACTATTTTGTTTCGGCTGAAAAATATTTTGTAAACGGAAGTAGCTTCAAAGACCTTGAGATATCGGTTTCCAGAATGGAACAGTACAGACACGATGTTCCGCGGTTCACGGGAGACCCCGCGCGCGAGGAAGACTTATAAAAATATAATACATCAAAAATAGATCCCATTTATTGGGATTTATTTTTTTTGACCGCATATAATTTTATGAGGTGATTGAATTGGAGGAAATTATGACTGCGGATAGTTCTCAGCTTGAAAAAATACTGTCGGTAGTAAAGCTTATGAATGATATAAATTCGGGCAGCAGACAGGATAACAACAATATTATAGAGGAAAGCTCCGTAAATATGGACAGCAAAACGGCGCTTCGCAGAATAAAGGAGGCTGTGCCTTTTCTGGATATGCCGCACAGAAGGAATATAGGCATAATGCTTAGGCTTATGGAAATAGGGAACCTTGTTTCCGATTTCAGGACCATGTCCGTATCGGGCGAAAACAACACCCGCGCAAAAAAGCAAATGCTCATGGCTATACGCCCCGAGCTTGAAGCGGGAAAGCAGAGAATGGTAGATATTTTTGTAAAGGTAATGGAGATAAACGAGCTTATGGAGGAAATGTCGCATGATCGGTGATATATTCAATGATAAAGCCTTTGACTGCCTTGGCGAAGAATTAAAGCAAAGGCTTATTGAGCTTAGCCGTAGGGCGGAGAGCATGGAGAAAGAAAACAAGTTCATATACATACTCACGGAGTTAAGGGATATGCAGAAAACGGCAAATATAACAGCAGAGCAGAAGCGAGCCATGCTAAAAGCCGTCATTTCGGATATGCCCGAGAACGAGAGAAAAAGGCTGAATATACTTTTTCGATTTAATTGGCTTTAGAAAATGAAGGTTTTGGGCGTCGGTTATTCATAAAATTAGCCGGAATACATAAATTGTAATAAAAAAATAAGAATTTTTGCAACTAACAAAAAAAATTATGCAAAATATGCTTTTTAACAGTTGCACAATTACTCCGAATATGTTATTATATACTTTAACGGAGGTGTTGTGTGAATGTTTGTGTTTAATCCAAAGACAAATTTAATAGAGAGACGAGAATCGGTTTATCCTCTTCAGGATGTTGAAAAGCCAAACCTCTATGACAATCTTTACAGCTATGACGAGGTTCCTAAGATAGCGTTCAACCACAGAATAGTGCCTATGGATGTGCCCGATGAGATATGGATAACGGATACCACATTCAGAGACGGTCAGCAGTCAAGAGAGCCCTACACAGTGGAGCAGATAGAGCATATATATACACAGCTCCATAAGCTCGGCGGACCGAAGGGTATAATAAAGCAGAGCGAATTTTTCGTTTATTCAAAAAAAGACCAGGATGCGGTATACAAATGTCTTGAAAAGGACTACAGATTTCCCGAGGTAACCACATGGATAAGAGCCAACAAAAATGACTTCGAGCTTGTAAAGTCCATTGGCGTGAAGGAAACGGGTATACTTGTAAGCTGTTCCGACTACCATATATTCTATAAGATGAATATGAGAAGAAGCGAAATAATAGAACACTACCTCTCAATCATTCGTCAGTGCATAGAAACGGGCATAAAGCCGAGATGCCACTTTGAGGATATCACAAGAGCCGATTTCTACGGCTTTGTTGTGCCCTTTGCCTCGGAGCTTATGAAGCTCTATGAAGAAACGGGAGTCCCTATAAAGATAAGAGCCTGCGACACCATGGGTTATGGCGTAAATATCCCCGGTACGGTTCTTCCGCGAAGTGTTCCGGGTATAATATACGGTCTTCATCACTATGCGGGAGTGCCCAATCATCTTCTGGAATGGCATGGGCATAACGACTTTTACCGTTCCGTAACAAATGCTACCGCGGCTTGGCTCTACG
This sequence comes from uncultured Clostridia bacterium, assembly GCA_947631975.1. Taxonomy (GTDB): domain Bacteria; phylum Bacillota; class Clostridia; order Lachnospirales; family CAG-274; genus Gallispira. The sequence continues at coordinate 1,318 of CANRNM010000023.1, read as the reverse complement.
GCTGCTGCGGCGTCAATACGTCTCTTTTCGGCATAGGCGAGAGAACAGGCAACACGCCTCTGGAAGCCATGGTGTTTGAATATGCCCAGATAAGAGGGACTCTTGACGGCATGGACACAACTGTTATAACCGACCTTGCCGACTATTACCGTAAAGAAATTGGCTATGATATACCGCCTATGACGCCTTTTGTGGGAGATAATTTCAATCTCACAAGAGCGGGCATACACGCCGACGGTATACTTAAAAATGAGGAGATATACAATATTTTCAATACCGAGCTTCTTTTAAAGCGTCCCGTAAAGATAGCCGTAGGAAAGACCTCGGGTCTTGCGGGCATTGCGCATTGGCTCAACAGTTATTTCGGCTTAGAGGGTGAAAACAAGATAGGAAAACAGCACCCCGCAGTCGCAAAAATAAAGGAATGGGTAGACGCGCAGTATGAGGCGGGCAGAGTTACGCAGATAAGCGATATCGAGCTTGCAAGGCTCGCAGACAAGGAAATGAAGCCTTATCTGGACAAAAAATAATTTTTTACATAAAGGAGAAACAAAAAATGAATAAGATCGAAGAGGCAAAGGAAAAATTCGGCAAGCTTATAGAAGAACAGCTTGCCAGAGTTGAAAGAATGAAGGCTGATAAGGAGTTTATAGACTTTGAAAAGCTCCCCGTCATCAAAATAGGCATATGCGGAGGCGACGGCATAGGCCCCGCAATAACTGCGCAGGCGCAGAGAATACTTGAATTTCTGCTTGAGGACGAGGTAAAGTCGGGCAAGATAGAATTTAAGGTAATAGACGGACTCACTATTGAAAACAGGATCGCTGCGGGCAAGGCTATCCCCGACGATGTGCTCGCGGAGCTCAAGGAGTGTCCCGTTATATTAAAGGGACCCACAACCACACCCAGAGCGGGCGACAAGGTGAATATAGAGTCTGCCAATGTTGCCATGAGAAAAGAACTCGACCTCTTTGCAAATGTAAGACCCGTCAGAATACCCGAGGAGGGCATCGACTGGACATTCTACAGAGAGAATACGGAGGGAAGCTATACTCTCGGTTCAAAGGGCTTCGAGGTGGACGATGACCTTGCTTTTGACTTTACCGTTGCCACAACGGACGGCACGGAGAGGATAATAAGAGCCGCCTTTGAATATGCAAAGAAAAACAACAAGGGCAAGGTAACCTGCGTTACAAAGGCAAATATCATAAAGACTACCGACGGCAAATTCCTCAATACCTTCAAGAAGATAGCGGAGGAATATCCCGATATAGAAACAGACGACTGGTACATCGACATTATGACAGCCAAGCTCATA
>CANRNM010000022.1 GCA_947631975.1 uncultured Clostridia bacterium | reverse complement strand
GCGCACAAAAAGAAGCAAAAAGCGTGGGGCGTTCCGAGTCGCCCCACACCCCTAACGGCTTTTGTGCCCCATAGGTTGGTGGAATTAATACCGCACAAAAGAATTATTACTGTGCGAGCCTATCGCTCCCTGCCCTGTGGGGCAGACTAGCGGCTCGCACTTTCTTTATTATATATGATTTACATGTGTAATGACATTTTTTTAAAATACAAATGCTGTTTTTGCTGTCCGCTTTTAAAAAAGCGGAATGTTAATTGTTGACTTATTTTGATTTAATTGGTATACTATAATAAATAAAAAGTCGCAGCGTATAGGAGGCGCAGAAATGAATCCAATTCAAGTCAGAGATGTAAAGATTGGAGAAGGTATACCTAAAATATGTCTGCCCATAGTAGGGCACACGCAGTACGAGATAACGTCGCAGGCAATGACGATAGCTTCGCTCAAGCCCGACATAGTGGAGTTTAGGGCGGACTGGTACGACGAATGTACCGACAAGGAAAAGCTCATAGAGATGCTTAACCTTGTGAGGAAGCTCATAGGCAAGGTGCCGCTGCTTTTCACCTTTCGCACCATTGCGGAGGGCGGACTGCAAAAGACCGACAGGGCGGGATATCTGAGGATAAACAAGACCGCCATAGAAAGCGGTATTATAGATATGATAGACATTGAGCTTATGGTGGGCGACGAGGACGTAACGGAGCTTACGGAGCTTGCGCACAGCAAAAATATAGTCGTGGTGATGTCAAATCACGACTTCGAAAGGACGCCCGACAATGTTCTGCTCAAAGAGCGCATTGAAAAAATGATAGAGCTCAAAGCGGACATACCCAAAATCGCTGTCATGCCCGAAAACAACAAGGACGTGCTGAGGCTCTTGGAGCTTACGGACGACATACACACAAAGCACCCCGATTACCCCATAATAACTATGTCGATGGACGGAAGGGGCGTTGTGAGCCGTATTGCGGGCGAGATATTCGGCTCTGCCGTAACCTTCGGCTGCGCAAGGAAGGCTTCCGCTCCCGGACAGATAGAGGCGGGCGAGCTTTCGATCGCGCTTAGAATACTGCATTTTAACCTTTACCAGAAGGAAATGTAAAAACTACATGGTCAATATTTTGCGGGCGTACAATGCACATCAGTTCAAATAGCGGTTTGTAGGGGCGTGCATTGCACGCCCGTTTCTGACTTTTTTAATTATTATTTTTTTGATGCTTAATCCCCGTATTTTTGCGGGGATTTTTTGTAAAAATAAATAAAAAGAAAGGAGAGCTATATATGAAAGAACAGCTTATAGAGCTATTTACAAGACTTATAAGATACGACACGACATCCAATGCGGAAAGCGAAGAATATCCTTCCACCGAGGCGCAGAATTTCTATGCGGAGGTGCTGGCGGGAGAGCTTTCGCGGATAGGCGTGAAGGACATAGCTATAGACCGTTACGGCTATGTTACGGGCTGTGTGAAGGGCAATGCAGAGGGCGACACGATAGGCTTTATATCGCATATGGACACGAGCCCCGACTGCAGCGGCTGCGGAATAGAGCCTATGATAATAGAAAGCTACGACGGCAAAACAATAAAAAGAAGGGGCTGCGAGCTCTCGCCCGAGGAATTTAAGGAGCTTAAGCTCTACAAGGGCAAAACGCTCATATGCTCCGACGGAACAACGCTTCTGGGAGCGGACGACAAGGCGGGCATAACGGAGATAATAACGGCGCTCGGCTATATCATAAATCACCCCGAAATAAAGCACGGCGACATAAAGGTGGCTTTCACGCCCGATGAGGAAATAGGCCGTGGCGTGGACTATTTTGATACGGAGAAGTTCGGCTGCGACTACGCCTATACCGTTGACGGCGGAATAGCGGGAGAGATAAGCTATGAAAACTTCAATGCGGCAAGGGCAAAGATAGATATAACGGGAAAGAGCGTGCACCCCGGAAGCGCAAAGGGGCTTATGGCGAACGCTTCGCTCGTTGCCTGCGAGCTGAACTCCGCCCTGCCTGCCGACGAAATACCTTCAAAAACGGACGGCTACGAGGGATTTTTTCACCTTACAAGGCTTAGCGGAAATGTTGAAAGGGCGCATCTTGACTATATAATAAGGGATTTTGACAATAAAAAATTTGAGGAAAGGAAGGCGCTCATCAAAAACGCCGTGGAGGATATAAACAAAAAATACGGCAGCAATACTGCCGTTTTGGAGCTGTATGACGAATATTACAACATGGCGGAGATAATAAAAAATAAGCCCCATGTGCTCGAAAAAGCAGTGAAGGCTATTGAAAAAACGGGCATAGAACCGCTTGTGGAGCCAATAAGAGGCGGCACTGACGGCGCAAGGCTCTCGTTCATGGGTCTGCCCTGCCCCAATATTTTTACGGGCGGGCATAATTTCCACGGTCCTTATGAATTTATATGCGTGGAGAGCATGGAAAAGGCTGTAGAAAGCATAATTAATATTGTGAGCATATAAAAATGCACCCCGGGGGAATCGAACCCCCATCTCTCAGTCCGGAGCCGAGTGTTTTATCCATTATACTAGGGGTGCAAAGTAAGAGGGGAGATTTCTCCCCTTTTTATTTTCTGTATTTCGGCGGTTCGGTCTCATAGAGGTTATTGCCCTCGCTGTCTATTATGACTATACCGGGGAAATTTTCCACCTCAAGGCGGTGTATTGCCTCGGAGCCGAGGTCTTCATAAGCGACCACCTCGCACTTTTTGACACACTCGCTCAAGAGCGCGCCCGCGCCTCCCACTGCGCCTATGTATACGGCGCCGTATTTTTTCATGGCGTCTATGACGGCGGAGCTTCTGGCGCCCTTGCCTATCATGCAGGTAAGCCCAAGCTCTATTGTCTTGGGAGAATAGGCGTCCATTCTGTAGCTCGTGGTGGGACCTACGGAGCCAATGGGCTCGCCAGGCTTAGCGGGAGCGGGACCCGCAAAATATATTGTGTTGTCCGCGAGGTCTACGGGAAGGGGTATGCCGTTTTGCAGATTTTCGAGCATTCTCTTGTGGGCGGCGTCCCTTGCGGTGTATATTACGCCCGATATGCTCACTATGTCCCCCGCCTTAAGACTGCGCGCCTTTTCTCTGGTTATGGGTGTGGTGATGTTCACAGTTTGCACCTCCGTATTTACTGCGGCAGAAGCTCCGGAGCTTCCGGCAGTTTGTACACAACAGCCTTTGTATCGTCGGAGCACTTTATATACTCGTCATATTGTCTGTCGCTCTCAAAATCGTTTATCTCGCCGGAATTATTGCTGTCAAGGACATAATAATCCGTTCTTCTGTAGTTGTCATCCTTCATATAGAGTTCTTCTCTGTCGTAGAGATGGGGCAGTATAAACGTATCGGCTGTAATGCTTACATCCTGCGGTATTCTGTCCAGAACCGCCTCTGTCTGTTCAAATCTTTCTTTATTGTCCTCGTAATTTTTATTGTAAAATGTGAAGTCGCTCATGCATACTCCGAGCATCATTATAAATGATGTTATAAAGGCTGAAAAGACAGCCATATTTTTTGTCTGAGGCTGCATATCCTTTACATTGTCCGCAAACAGCACAAGCATAAGCGCGAACGAACCATAGGTATACTGAAAGCCTATATCATGCTGATAAGGATAGTCCGTCATAATGTTGATAGCAACAAAGGGTATGAGCAATATAAGCCTTCTGAAGTCCCTTGACGCAAGCGGAAGGAACAAAAGAGAACCCAGCATATAGAGCATAAAAACAAAGCAATCTTCGCTGAACACATTTTTTATAAAAAATCCGGGCGCCATAAGTATGTTTTGGAACATCTGCATTATTTTGTCCTGTCCCGAAAGGAAGTAAACGCCGTATCTCCAGCCCACAAAGTCCAGACCATACTTGCGCATATATATCATTACGGGCACAAAATATATAAATGTAATGCAAAGTCCTATAACGCTCTTTTTCACTTGCTTATGTACGAGCATAAAATAAATGAGCGTAAATATGACATATATTGCGGCGTCTTCCTTTATCATGAGCGTAAGGAGCATAAAGACATAGCTCACTTTATATTTTCCGTCCATAAAGAAATATATGAACCAAAGCATGAAAAAGGGAAGAAATTTATTTTCATGGAAATCATAAAACATAGGGCTCACAAATGCGGGCGCAACAATGGCAATAAGCCCCAAGAACATAACGGTAAGGGGCTTTAAGCCCATTTTTTTGCCTATAAGAAAGAGAGGAAAGGCGCTTGCCGTTATAAATACCGCCTGTATCCCCAAAAGAGCCTCGGGCCTTCTGAAAAGCATATATATAGGCAGAAGAACATAATAAATAGGCGAAAAATGGTTGAAGAAATGGCTCATCATTTCATTTCTTTCAACGCTTATTACCGTGCTGCCATGCTTTGCCATATTTTCAAAAAGCTGCGCAAATATACCAAAATCAAAGTTTGAAGCCGAAAAGCCTCTGTATCTGTTTATGGTGTTTATGCTCATCCATACGGACATGACCGCAAACGCTGCGGCTACGACGGCAAATGCAATTTTATAATTGATTATTATTTTGTTTTTAAACAAAATACCGCTTTTTACCGTGTAATATAAGAAAAATACAACTATAGCGGAGATGCCCGCTGAAATATATACATTGTCTCCGTTGTCAGCCACAACAAGGCAGGCGAACACGATAGCCGAAAGGAGCATAAGAAAATAAAGCAGTTTTCTGCCCAGAGTGTTTAAAAAGCTTATTGCGGAAAAACATATCCACAGAATAATAAAAACGGCAATAGTTACAAAGCCATTCACGCCCGTTACAAAGTCGAGCGTGTCTGTTTTTGTGTCGTTAATGACAATGTTTATAAGCGACATAACGATATAAGACGTGAGCGCTGCCGCGCATATGTCGCCTATATGCTTCTTTACGGCGTTTAATATTGAATTGAACGCCTCTTTCTTGTCCTCGTTCATAACAATACTCCCCCTAGTTTTCATCGTTGAGCACAGACTCTATTATAAAACGGGGTCTATGCTTTGTTTCCTTATACATCTTGCCTACATACTCTCCTATAACGCCTATGGAAAGAAGCTGTATGCCTCCGATGAGCCATATTGACGCCATTATAGACGACCAGCCCGCTATGGAGCCGCCCATAAACTTGACAGCTATGCTCCATATGAGGGCAACAACGCTGAGCACGCATATAAGAAAACCAAGGTCTATTATAAGCCTTATGGGCTTTATCGAAAAGGATGTTATGCCGTCAAAGGCAAAGGAAAGCATCTTCTTAAGCGGATATTTGCTCTCGCCCGCAAAGCGCTCCGCGCGTTCATATTCCACTATGCCCGACTTATAGCCTATCTCGGGAACTATGCCCCTCAAAAAAAGATTGACCTCGCCGAACTCGGCAAGCCCTTCAAGCGCGCGCTTGCTCATAAGTCTGTAATCGGCATGATTGAAAACTATGTCGGCGCCCATAAGCTTCATGAGCTTATAAAAGCCTTCCGCAGTGAATTTTTTGAAAAAGGTGTCCGTGGCTCTGGAGCTTCTTACGCCGTATACCACATCACAGCCCTCGTAATATTTATCCACCATGCCGTCTATGGCGTTTATGTCGTCCTGCAAATCGGCGTCCATGGATATTACCATGTCGGCATAGTTTTTGGCAGTCATAAGACCCGCCAAAAGCGCATTCTGATGACCTCTGTTGCGCGAAAGATTTACGCCGCTGAAAAGCTTGTCCTCGGTATGAAGCGACTGTATTATTTCCCATGTTCTGTCGGTGGAGCCGTCGTTTACGAACATAACGCGGCTTTTATCGCTTATTTTGCCGTCCGCAATGAGGGCGTTCATTTTTGCCTTCATTCGCTTTGAGGTCTCGGGAAGAACCTCCTCCTCCTTGTAGCAAGGTATCACAACATAAAGTATGTCAGCCATATTGTACCTCCTTATAAAATTATCTCCAAAACTCAAAAGCTCTTTCAAGCATAAACATATATTTATCAAGAGCCGAGTGATTAAATCCGCCCAAATCGGTTGTAAAAGAATATATTTGAGCAAAGTTCAGCACAAAGCATATGACAACGGAAGCAAAAAGCGCTTTCGTCAATATTTTTTTAACGCCGTCATTCTTACAACCGCCATATATGATAAAGGCTACGGTAAGCGCTCCTATAAGTATCTGACACGCAAAATCCACCCTATACCTTGCCGCATATCCGCTCTCCCATACAGAAGCCATTATAATAACGGGAGCCGCTATGCATACGGCAAAAATCAATGCGCCGTAAAGCTTTTTGTTTTCATTTTCCGACATTAGATATGCCCTTCTGCTATATATGTATGAGAATATCGGCAAAGCCAGCCACAAAAGTCCTACAGCCGTATAATTTGCAACAAAATAATATCCGTTGGGCTGAAACAGCTTGACAGGAAAGCTTATGAAAGGAAACGTTTCCTCAAAAGACGGTAAAGCCGCCAAGAAGTTATAAAGCCCTATTCCGACAAAATGGGAATGATACTGCGCGTTTACAAAATCATTTATTGTAAGGGAATATTCAATACCGAAATCGAACGGAGAACCAAATCGGGCAAAATTATATATCATCTGTACGGCTCCGAAAATTATAAAGGGTATAATTGCCGCGCACAGAAAAGAATATATATTTTTTTCTCCTGTTTTTTTGATTTTAAGAACACCCGCATATATGAAGATAAGCGCGCATATGCAGTAAAGCGCAAGGGTAGGTCTTGACAAAACTCCTAAAGCAAACATAACGGAAGATGCCGCAATATAGGGAAGACTTATTTTTTTGCCGCCTATTACCCCGGAACGCATGAGAAAGAAAAATCCTCCCGCACAAAACATAAATCCCGATGTCTGAGCAATTTCATAAAAGTTCGGAGTCGGAAAACAGAACCATATCCCGCTTATAAGCTGAATCATAACAAGACCCATAAGCACGAGATTTATGCTTATGTCCTTGAAAAACTCCTTCATATATTCAATATAGAATTTATAAAGGAAGTATATGCCTAAAGCTCCAAACAGGAACACTGCCCACTGCGACGGGAAATAATGCCCCGTAATCAAATGATAAGGCAAAAACAGCAAGAATACCGTTGCAATGCCATAATAAGAATAATATTTACCGTTATAATAAAGGTGATCCCAAGGATAGCTTATGCCATCTCTTTGGCTCGGATCATAAGGATTGTCAAGAGCTTCCAGCCTTGGATCTACTTTTTCAAGCATACTTACCTGCTTGTGTTCAAAAGCGTCCACTATGTCCTTAGTTATCTGATTTCCGCTGTCGGTAAGGAAGTCTTTGTTGATGTTTTTAAGTCCGTCGCTTCTTTGAGAAAGAACGAGCAAAAACGCAATAATTATAAACAGTACCGTTACAATGCGGGCAGACAAAGCGCACAGCTTAAAATCTTCGCCAAGAGGGCGTGAAAATCTTTCGGAATCGCATAAAATATATTTAAGCAGCGCAAACATTAAAATCGCAATAAGTCTTATAATTGAAAATCTGAAAGGAATTGGAGTATTTATTGAAACATCTTTAACCGTTACAATATCGTTATCCTTAGCCTTAAAGCGGATTTTAAGTCTGCTTATTTCTCCCGACGCGTTAATGGGTACAATTTGGCTTCTTTCCGAATCATTTATAGGTTCCGCCTTTGCTATACCGCGCCTGTATTCCTTGCTTGTGGCATCGGCATAGTCTATGTCAAATGTCATTTTATCATTATTTTGAGAATGAGCCGTAATTTTTAAGGTGCCTATTTCTTTGTTTATATCCGTGAACTCTATAGACTGTTCATCTCCGCCGATCGCAGCCGCAGTCTGTCCCGAAATATCAAGCTCTTCGGACATAGGCGAGTCAACCGTCAAAAGTTTATACGAATTGAAATTAAATACGACCGTTTCCAATATAAGATAAATCATAAGCGCTTTAAAAAAAACGCAGGAAAGCTTGGAACAATGCATTTTAACAGCAAAAGAAGCAATGAGAATGACTGCGCCCGCAATGCAAAACGCAATGCAGTTGAGGTTTTCCAAGGTTTTGAAAAAAAGTCCCGCTATGCCCATAACAAGAAAGTATACAACGGAGAATAACGCCGTTATGAAAAGTATGCCCTTCATTTTAAGCCTATTTGCAGTATTCAAGTACGATGCATAAACCGTTATAAGAAACAGCACAAAATTTATGATAAGCAGAACCGACATTGTTTTTCTCCTTTATTTTCAAGTAATTATCAATATATTATATCAAAGCCAAAAAGCAACAGCTCTTTCTATAGCATAGTACAAAGACGGCCAATTACCTCTGAAAGAATCATTCTCACCTCTCAACGATACCAATATATTGAAAAGCATACAAAGCACAAAACAAATTGAGAACAGCTTTATATGTATTCTGTAATGTGATTTGTCTGTATTATCCGAAATAATTACGCAGGCTATCAAAACTGCCGCAACAACAAAGCACCATGTAAAGTCATATATATATCTGTACAGCATACCGCTTGTTCTGAAAATGACAAAGGACTGAATAACCGAAATAAGTATAAACGCAAGCGCAAACGAAAACATACCCGTTCCCTTGTGCTTATCCCTAAGCATTTTTACTTTGAATATATATATAGTTATAACATCGGCAAAGAACAGACCGCATATTTCATGCGAAAGATATACCTGTCCCTGATACGATATGCTTGGATAAATTTCGGGCACAAACGGAAATGTATTAACAATATGAGGCGGCTGCAAATACATCGTCCATATACCCAGCGGAATTTTTCCGATATCTCCGGAATACCTCATATCATATATAGTAAGCTGATAATTATTGCCGAAGTCAAACGGCGAGTCAAAACGAATATAGTTATAATACATAAGTCCCGCCGCCATTATTACATAAGGCAAGGCAACACAGGCAATAGTTTTGACCATATTTTTATCAAGCTTTTTGAGCTTTTTAAAAATGCTGTCCCAGAATAATGGTATAAATACAAATGAATACAGCGCATAATTAGGTCTGCAGCCTACAGTAAAAGCCATAAAGACCGAACCAAGACAAAGTATTTTTTTATTTATCACGCCGTTTTCATCAACAGCGTTAAGCCATGAACCAAGCCCCAACATTCCAAATGTCAGCGCCGATATCTGCGCAACCTCGTAAAAATAAGGGCGTCGGCAGAAATAATAAATGCCCGATGTAAATATAATAAGCGTAAGACACATAGCATAAACAAAAAACGGCACTTTATTTCTTAACCATCTCTTATTCATGCCTTCCATTATCGAGTAAGCTCCAAACAGCGACAAAAGCGCAAAAATCATAACCGCAACATAGGAGTTCAAATCACAGTTAAAAATGAGCTTAAGAGGATAATAAAGTATTAAAAGAGGTATAACGCCGAAATACATATAATATTTGCCGTTATAATACGCCGCATCCCATGTGTAGCCTACACTGTTGCGATCTCGCATAGATTTGTCATAAGGGTTGTCCAATTCTCTAAGCTCATCGCTTACAGAATAAGGCAGACTTACATCGCCGTCAACCCAACTCTGAACGGCGTCATTATACATGGAACGATTGAAGTTATTTCCTTCCTTTCCGGATGTGGTAACCGCCGTAAAAACAATAAACAGCGCAGAAACAGCCATAATAGTCCATAAAACGGTTTTTTGCCATTTTTCGCCGGTATACATAATTTCATAGCTTGGCGAAGACGGTCTTATGGTATACAATATAAACAGAAACAGGAATATCAATAAAAACCTTAAGAAAATGAACCTAAATGGTCTAACCAGATTAAATGTGATATTGTTTACTTCAAAAATCTCATCGTTTTCCAGATTTTTAAACTCTACGGACATTTCCTGCACGGTGCCTGCCGTATTAAGCTTTAAATATTTGCTGTTTTCAATGCTCTTTATAATAGATGTATCTTCATAATACCAGAAATTATTGCTTGCCGTATCTCTGACGCCAATCTTTATATCAATATTGTAATTATTGTTTCTTCCGATGTCCAAGTAAACGGATTTAACTTCGGAATCAATATTGCTTATTAATAGCTTAGGATTTTCATTTCTTTTTCTGTATACGCCATTACCTTCGTAATCGACATTAGAAACGCTTATATCATACTTATTTACTTCAATCACATTATTATGTGGAATTTCCAAGTCAAAATGCTTATAATTGCAAACAAAAATTTCAATAAGCAATGAAATAACAAAAATAATGAATATCTTGTTTTTTATAAAGGCTTTAATACTGTCTTTTTTCGTCTGAGCAGTATTATTCTTTTTATCCGTTTTGGCGTTACTTTTTTTCATGATACTCCTTTTCCGTATTTACATTCCAGATATTTTCTTTAGTCTTTTTGCCGCTTAAAATATTATCGACCGTTTCAAAGGAAGTAACCATTGAATGATCCATATTGTTATATCTGTGCTGACCGTTCCTGCCTACACAGTAGAGATTGTCAAACTTGTTAAGCCATGCAATAAGCGTGTCTATATCGTCATATGTGTCGAAATAAGCGGGATATGCCTTCTTTACCTTCTCTCTGTGAGAATCCAGCACATCGTTTTCGGAATTTATTATGCCCATTTTCACAAGTTCGCTTATAGCAAGCTTTATGCACTGCTCGTCGGTCATATTCCAGAAGGAATCTCCCTCGTCGCAGAAATATTCAAGACCTATCCATACGGTATTTTCGGCGTCCTTCACCATATAAGGCGACCAGTTGTTGAATATCTGTATTCTGCCAAGTTTAACGCCCGTGTCCTGAACATATATCCAGCAATCGGGAACGATGTTTCCTAAAGTCTTTATTTTAGTTTCATTCTTAAGATTGAGTTTTTTAACAAGCAAACCTACGGTAACAAAATCCCTATAAGGAAGTCCCTTTGCAATTTCGGCTTCCTTGGCGGGAACATTATCCATATCTGCAACAAGGTCTTTTACGGGCATAGAGGAAATAAATACGTCGCCCTCTATTGTCTCGCCGTTGGTGCAGCCTACGGAAACAACTTTGTTGTCAGCATTATTTATCTTGTTTACGCCGCAGTTCATTATTATCGTTCCGCCCATTGCCCTTATTTCATCGGCAACGGTCTCCCAGAGCTGACCGGGACCGAACTTAGGATAAATATATTCTTCAATAAGAGATGTTTCAACCTTCTTGTTCTTTGAGGGTATTATTTTGCCGAACATATCCTTAATGACAGCCATTATGGAAAGTCCCTTTACTCTCTGAGAACCCCAGTCTGCCGAAATTTCTCTGGGATGTCTGCCCCAAAGCTTCTCCGTATAGCCCTCGAAAAACATTGAATAGAGCACTCTGCCGAAACGGTTGATATAGAAGTTTTCAAGAGAGTTCTCGGGCAGCTTGTGTACGGTGGAGCCCAAATAGCTGAAGCCCGCCTTTATTGTTCTTACAAGTCCCATATTTTTGAATGTCTGAAGCTTCATGCTCACGGGATAATCAAAAAACTTCTTGAGGTAGTAAATTCTCGACACCCTGTTTCTTACAAGCATTACTCTGTCCTCTTTTTCGGGGTCGGGACCGCCCGGCGCAAGATTTTTCTCTCTGCCGAGTTTAAGGTCGTCAAAAGACGGCTTGCCCTGAAGGGGCATAATGTTGTTCCACCAATTTGTAACTCTGTCGTCCTTTGAGAAAAATCTGTGTCCGCCTATATCCATTCTGTTGCCGTTATAGCGCACCGTACGGGATATACCGCCTATAGAATCGCTTTCCTCCAAAATAACGACCTCGTATTCCTTGGACTGCTTCAAAAGTTCATAGCCTGCCGTAAGTCCTGCGGGACCCGCTCCTATAATTACCGCTTTTTTCATTTTTTGTTTCCTCCCGAGTAAAGTATTATTTTTCTTGCCATGTAATTGTATACGAGCACTATTGCCGCAACTATTATCTTGGCTATGTATTTATTGATAAATTTAACGAATAACAGCATAAGCAGTACATTAAGTATATATCCGCCTATTCCTATTACCGTATAAGTCATAAATTCGCCTACGGCGCCCACATTTGCGTTTTCGGTGAATACAAATTTCTTGGATAGTATAAAGTTGGTTATAAGTCCGACTATAAAGCCGACCGTCGTAGCCGCAACAACGCTGAATGTGCCGTCGCCAAGCGCCATTGAAGTCAGCGCAAAGCCCAGATAATCCACAACAAAGGCTATGCCGCCCACAAAGGCGTATCTGAAAAATTTTATAAGACCGTTATCCGTCGGCTTAAAAAACAATTCCTTAAGTCTGAAAGAAAACAGCAGTTCAAACAGTTCCTTCATAATTTCCTCCCTATATATCGCACTCGCTATGCCTTGTAACATGGCAGCTTATATTGACCGCAAGCGGAAGTCCCGCTATATGCGTTGCAAATGTTTCTATGTTGAGCCCGAGGACGGTGGTGTTTCCTCCAAGTCCCTGCGGACCTATGCCGAGCTTATTGGCTCTTTCCAGAAGCTCGTCCTCTATCTGCCTTATATGCTCCTTGTCGGAATGAGAGCCCACGGGTCTTAAAAGCGCTCTCTTGGCAAGCTCGGCGCTTAGCTCGAAGTTTCCGCCTATGCCCACGCCCACTATCATTGGCGGGCAGGGATTGGGACCTGCCTTTTCTATGCAGTCCAAAACGGCATTTTTGACGCCCTCCACGCCGTCGGAAGGCTTGAGCATATATATCCTGCTCATATTTTCGCTGCCGAAGCCCTTGGGCGCTATTTCTATATGCACCTTATCGCCCTCGACTATGCTGTAATGTATCACGGCAGGGGTGTTGTCGCCCGTGTTCACCCTCAAAAGGGGGTCGGAAACAACGGACTTTCGGAGATAGCCCTCCTTGTAACCGAGCCTTACGCCCTCGTTTATGGCATCGGAAAGCGAACCGCCCGTGAAACGCACATCCTGCCCTATATCCATGAACACGACAGCCATGCCCGTGTCCTGGCAAATGGGCTTCATCTTGGCTGCGGCGAGCTCGGCATTGTCTATAAGCTGTGAAAGTATATTTTTGCCCACATCGGAGCTTTCCTCCGCCTGCGCCTTCTTTATGGCGCCGTAAACATCGGCGTTAAGGCAGCAGTTCGCCTTTATGCACATTTCCTTTACGGCGTCTCTCACAAGAGCTACATCTATTTCTCTCATAGTTTTCTCCTATTTTTGAATGTAAAAAATTTATGGTATGCTCCGCGCATAGTTATACATAATGATTATATCATATAAAAGCGGTATATTCAATATTTATTTTACGGGGCGATTCGGTATACAAAAAAGGAGGCATTTATGCCTCCTTACCTCAATTCTTATCCAATTTATTGACCGTTGCCACAAATTCCGCGTTATTCCTCGTCTTGGAGAGCATATCTATTATCTGCTCCGTAACGTCGCCCGAGGAAACATTCGAGTTGAAGGACTTGCGCAGGAAATACGCCGCGTCAAGCTCATTCTTGCTCAAAAGAAGCTCCTCGCGCCTCGTGCCCGACTTAGCTATATTTATGGCGGGGAAAACGCGTTTTTCGCTCATTTTTCTATCCAGCACAAGCTCCATATTGCCCGTGCCCTTAAATTCCTCAAAGATAACATCGTCCATCTTGGAGCCCGTCTCCACAAGCGCCGTGGCAAGTATGGTGAGGCTTCCGCCCTCCTCCGTCTTGCGGGCTGCGCCGAAAAATCTCTTGGGCATATAAAGCGCCGAGGGGTCAAGACCGCCCGAAAGCGTCCTGCCGCTTGAAGGCACGGTGAGGTTATAGGCTCTTGAAAGCCTTGTGATGCTGTCCAAAAGGATAACTATGTCCTTGCCCTGCTCCACAAGCCTCTTGGCTCTTTCAAACACCATCTCGGCAACCCTCTTGTGGTGCTCGGGCTGCTCGTCAAAGGTGGAGAACACGACATCCACATTGCCGGAAATGCTCCTCTGCATATCCGTAACCTCCTCGGGACGCTCGTCTATGAGGAGGACAATGACATAGATTTCGGGATATTTGCCCGTTATGGCATTTGCAATTTTTTTGAGAAGCACGGTCTTGCCCGCCTTGGGCGGAGCGACGATCATACCTCTCTGACCTCTGCCTATGGGGGCTATGAGGTCTATAAGCCTTGTTGAAAGCTCCCTGCGCTCGGTCTCGAGCCTAAGACTTTCATAAGGAAAAACGGGCGTGAGCGACTCAAAATTGGGTCTTTGCTTTGCGACCTCGGGCTTATCGCCGTTTATATCGGTTACAAAGAGCAGAGCCGAAAATTTTTCATTCTCGCGGGGAAGCCTTATCTTGCCCTTTATGCTGTCGCCCGTTTTGAGATTAAAGCGCCTTATCTGAGAAGGGGCGACATAAATATCGCCCGCTCCCGTAAGGTAATTGTTTGTTCTTAAAAAACCGAAGCCGTCCTGGAGCACCTCGAGTATGCCCTCGCCCATGCCTGCCTCGGACATATCGTCCGCGCGGTTGTGTTCCTCCACAACGGGCAGCGACTGGGGCGCCTCTCTTTCAAGCAGGTCTATAAGCTCTGCCTTTCTGTAGGTGGTGATAGAGCCTATTCCCTTTTCGCGGGCAATTTCTCTGAGCTCCGCAAGGCTTAATTCGGAATAATTCATATTTTCCTCCCTTTATTAAGGAATTTGAAGTACATCGCCGGGGTGATAAACCGTAGATGTAGTCATATTGTTGGCAGAAAGTATCTTCTCCCAGAGCTCGGGAGTGTACTGTCCGTAAACTGCGTTGCATATCTTAGAGCCCGTGTCGCCCGCCTTGATGGTGTAGGTCGAGCCGGACGCCGACGATGAAGAATCGGATGAATCCGACTCGTCTGCGGGAGCCGTACCGCTTATTGTGGTGGAAGCGGGAGTTGTGGGGGTCGTGCCCGATGCAGGCGTTGTGCCCGTCTGTGTGCCGCCCGACTTAAGTCTTGCATTCTCGGCAGTGAGCGTGTCTATCTGCGCTTTGAGCTGATTGATCTGCTCGTCTGCTCCGCCTGCGGCGTTGCCGTTGTTGAGCTCGTTTATCTGGGTGTTTGCGGATTCAAGCTTCTTGGAGTTGGTGTAGTTGCTTGCCGCAAAGAACGCCGTTGAGCAAATGAGGGCGATTATCACAAGTATATTTATGACTCTGCCCACGGTGAATATGCCTTCATCGTACTCGTCGTCATCGTCATAATACTCGTCGTCAAAGTCCTCGTCGTCATATTCGTCGTCATCGTCGTAGAAGTCGTCCTTCTTCTTGCGGCTGAAAAATCCGCCGAATTTGCCTTTTTTCTCCTCGATGTCGTCCTCGTACTCGTCATCGTCGTAGTCGTCTTCATACTCGTCGTCCGCGTATTCCTCGTCCTCATATTCGGGCTCGGGTTCTTTGACCTCCTCGGGCTCGGGAGCGGGCTCCGTATGTTTGCGTCTGCGGCGAGGCACTTCATCGACCTCAATTTCGTTGTCAAAAAATTCGCGTCTCATTTCTTCTGTGTCCTCCTCGGTTTTTTCCGCCTTTTCGATGTCCTCGGGCTTTACGGGCTTGATGACGATCGTAGGCTCATATTCGGGTTTATCGGAAGCGCTTTGCTCCGACTTTTCCTCGGGCTCTTCGGGCTTTGGCTCCGCCTCCGCCTTCTTAGCCTTCAAGGGCTCTGCGCTCTGTTTATCTGTCTCATCCTGAGGGATATTTATATTGTCGGCAGCAAGGCCTTCAAGAGCCTCGGCTGTCTGTTTTTCCAACTCTGCGGCAGCCTCGTCATAGGCGCTCGAGAGCGTTTCGGCTTCCTTGGGCGCTTCGGCTGTTTCCGCCTCGGCTTCCTGCTCCTTTTCCTCCGGCTCGGGCTTTTCCTCCGGCTCGAGCTTTTCGGCAGGTCTTTCCTCCGCATGAGCGCCAAGCTCGGATATGGGCACTTCTCTTATGCCGGGAAGCGGCTTTTCGGGCTCGGACTTTTCGGCGGGCTCTTCCTCCGCCCGGATCTCGTCGCTTGCCGTAATAAAGGAGGTGAGCTTATGAAGCTTGCCTACGAATGAATTTTTTTCCTTTTCGGGCTCGCCGCTGTCCTCCGACGCAGCCTTCTCGGCCGATGCCGCCTTTTCCTTTTCTATTTCTCTTATGTACTCGTCATCGGCAAAGTAGAGGGTAGTATCTCTGGCGCCCGCACCGAAATAATTTTTACCGTCGTCCGTATAAGCCTCCAGCAGCTTACTGACAGTTTCCTTAGTCTGCTCGGGTGTGTAAGCACTCAAAGCCTCCTCAAGTCTTTTGCTTTTTATTTCGGCAAGAGATTTTCTGTCCAAGCCGCTGTTTTTATACTCGGCCATAATAAATATTCCTCCTTAGTCTATCCGCTATACTTGCGTAATTTTTCTAAAAGATAAAATGTCAAGAACGAATTAAAAATTACAACTTTACATAATAAGTATACTACATTTTAAACAAAAATACAACCTATTTTTCAACATTGGGCGAATGAGGCGGACAAAAAAGCACAAAAACAAAATTTATAAAATCCGCCGAAAACGGGATAATAAGTGTTATACAGGGGAAAGCATATTTTTGGAGGACAAAGACAGCCTTGCACACTTATTACAAAATATTTGCCTAATTTTTGTTAAAATTGCACATTGTTAAAATTCTAATGAAATTTTAATTGAATAAAAGGTATATAAATGGTAAAATAAATATACAAAATATGTTGATTTTATTCAAAAATCAAAGAAAGGGTGAGTTTTTATGAAAATTTTTAAGAATATCGTTATTGCTGTGCTGGCTGTGGGGCTGGTGCTTGTGATGGTGCACAGCTGTGTGGCTGACAACATGAATCTGCATGTGGTGGAGACGGGCACGGGCGCAAAGCTGGTGCTGACATACAATCAGAAGCAATATGAGGTGGCTCTCACTCCCGTACAGAATACGGCGGCAAGCCCGGCTCAAGGTCAGACGGCGCAGAACCAAACGGCGCAGGGTACTACGGTCCGGGGCACTCAACCGACTGCGGGCGCGCCCGTTACGCTTGAACAGGCGAAGTCTATAGCGCTCAAGGATGCGGGACTTACACAGGCTGAATTCACAAAGGCAAAGCAGGACTACGACGACGGCAGAACGGTGTATGAGATAGAATTCAGAGCCAACGGCAAGGAGTACGAATACGACATAGAGAGCTCCACGGGAAGGATATTGAAGGCTGATACGGACCTTTACTTCTCGCTCGGCGACGGAGCGCAGACGCAGAACGCAAACACGGCGGCAAACGGCATAACCTCCGCAGAAGCCGAAAACATCGCTCTTAAGGATGCGGGCATTGCAAAGGCAAATGTAAACTATATACACACGCATAACGACAATGACGACGGCTTGGCTGTGTATGATGTGGAGTTTACGGCAAACAGCACGAAGTATGAATATACGATAGACAGAAACAGCGGAATGATAAGGGATAAGGATATCGAGAGGAGATAAAATAAGCGGGCTGGGGAATTCAGCCCGTTTTTTATGTATAAGCCTTTTTTGCTTGTATTGCTTTTGGCTTTGTGTTATAATGTATGCAGGGATAGGCGAAAGCCTTGATCTCGCAAAGGGAGCAATTTAATGCGGTTGTCCCTCCTCTACATATTATTTCAAGGATATGATGCCTATGATTTAGGATAAAAATGTTTGGGATTCTATGAAAGGGGGAATGGTATGTACAATGAAAGATTATTTGAAGCTTATGCTTTTTCTGATGACTTGTCAGAACATATTGACTTTGATTTGTCTTATTCTCTACATATTAGAATAACCGCTTTCAGTACTTCCAAAACTAAATAAGCGGTTATGCTAAATAACTGTTAAGTTGAGGGACAACTGTTGGTTGTTCCCTTTGTGTTTTTATGATAACATATTTTTTGCCATATGTCAAGTGATAACATATAAATCGGGCTGAGGAAACCTCAGCCCGCCTGTTTTGTTTATTACGCCTTAAGTTTACTCATATCTATAACCGCTACACCCTTTCTATCAGCGTTAACGCTTCCCAAAGGTGAAATGCTGCTCGCAAGATTAACAACATTTGTATTATCGCTTGAGTTAAACCTATTTACAGCCATTGAAGGCTTAAAATATTCTCTTTTCATGTTATATCAGCCTCCTTATTTTATTTCCTGTGCTCCGCCTTCTTCAAGCAGCCATCTCTTGCTGCCCGATGTAAGAGCACCTGCTACACAATAATACGTTTCTGACGGATCAAGACCCTGTGCAACTATAGCATAAACATATTTTCTCGGCATTTCAACAGTATTGCTTTCATCAACAATTACTCGTTTATAAAGAGTTGTTGTTTCATCTCTGAATATGTTTATCTGACCGTCCTGATCCACCATCTTAACAACCGTAGGCTCAATAACACCCTCATCCTTAAGTTGTCCCTCGGTGTTGGAATTGCTTATGCCGTCGCTATCACTTGCTTTCTCATCACTAAGCGTGATTTCGCTGGACAGTGAATCAATGCCATTTATTCTGTCATATGTAAGATAATCTTTATTCTTTGCAACAAATATAGCAAATTTATCATAAGATTCAAGTCCGAGTGAACCTGCCTTATCATTTATTGAATCATATGCAGCAACAATAAGCTTTGCGTTTTCAAGCTTGTCATAATTTGAAATTTTACCTGCCGCAACAGAGAAAGCAGACTGAACATTGAATGAAATGTAAGTTACCTTCGTTTCCTTTGTGCCTGCTGTGAATATCGCATAAGTACCGCCCGAAAGGGAGATAGTAGCCTCTCTGTAACTGCTGTCAAGTGTCATAAGCGACATATTGCCGTTTATGCCGTTTTCGCCTTCTATCTGCTTGAGTACACAGGTCTGCTGAGCAGTTGCGATGTTTGCTATGAGAAGATCGTCTGCTGCAACCTTAAATATAACATAACCTCCTGCGCCTTCGCCTGCGCCGCTGGTTATTGAGAGTGCATTGCTGTTGTCTGTCTCTGTATGATATTGTTTTCCGCTTATAATCATACCCGGTGCTTTTTCTCCCGGAGCTCCTTTCGAATCGGTATACTTGATGTCCGTTCCGGCTGCACTGTCACCTGCAACTTCAAAAGTATACTTACCTCTCTGGACTGTGTCTTCAATGCTGTCTTTTGCGGACATGATAGTTTCTGTTACATAGCTGTCAACGGTTGATGTATCAGCCTTGATATAAATGTATTCTACCTGTCCGTCCTTTGTTACCTCAAAACCTTCTAGTTGCTGACCCTTTGAATCTACAAGTGAATAAGCATCTGAGCTGTAACTGTATGTATAACTGCCCTTAGGCAATTTTACATTGTATGTAACAGATTCGGCTATCGCATTTTCATCTTGTGTCTGACCTAAAGAGTTGTTTTCTTTATACTTATAAGTTATATCCTCAAGTGTAAATACAGCATTGCCTGCCGAATTATTTACAGTAATTGCTTTTGTACCTTTGATATCCTTTTTAAAAGTAACATTTACGGATTTATCCGATATGATATCAGCAAATGCTTCTTCGTCTTGTTTTACTTTTACACCGTTGGTTACTGTTTTGCTATCTATAACGACGCTTACCGTATAATCTTCACCGGGTTCTGCCCCTTCGCCGCTTGTACCATACCAGCTGTACAAACCACTGCTGTCGGTAGTTGCTGTTCCTACAACGGAACCGCCCTTCTTTATAGTAACGGTAGCCTTGCTAATAGCTGTAGAAACGGTTTTTTTACCCTCCTCAGTAAGTTTTACATTATCGGCACATTCGCTCTCTGAATTTCCCGTGTAAAAGTCTTCATTACTTGGCTTTGTGAAACTGTAAGAGCCCTCTTCTTTAACTACGCCCTTAATAGCTGTCTTGATTTTACTATCCTCAAGCGGAAGAGTGGAACCCACATAAGCTATATTAGCGCCGCCGCCATTTACATAGAGCTTATAAGTCTTTCCGCCCTTTATATCAAAGCTCTTCATATCACAATATTTGTTTCCACCTTGATCAACACCCGATTGATTGGCAAGAGGTGTGTCTGCTTTTTTACTTTCGCCGCCCTGTTCCATGATACAAACATCTCTGGCTGTGTTGCTCTTTGTAAGTCCGTACAGATATACCTTTCCCGAATCGGTTTCGGAACCAGAAGTTGTAAACTGTATATAACATCTTTCGTTTCCGCCGCCCGAGTTGGTTTGTACAGCTTTTGTTACATCATATGTAGTATCGTCTGCCAGTTTATTGTTAAGTATCTTAGTAGTAAAACCTTTCAAGCTTACTATACCGCAAACAATAAACTTATTGCCATTAGAACCACCCATAACGGCAGACTTGCCATCGATATCCAAAGCATTTACTGTTGTAGCATCCAACTCGTCCGGTTTAAGCGCTTCCTTAATGCTGTTGTCCTGAGCAGCGTCCGCAACCTCAAACTTAGCCGAGTAAATTCTGATATTGCCGTTTGTGCCTACCTTACCATCATTATAGACAGCGTAATCACCTGCTTTGAGGTTATCAAATTCTATAGTCTTCTTTTCGCCATCTTCGCTGCTTGCATCAACGGGTTTAGATTGAATAGCTTCACCGTCCACTACCTCTGTACTGTTCGAATAGCTTTCCTTTGTGTTAGCAAGAGCGAGGGTTGCAGTGTTGCCGTCGGAATTTTGATCCTGCACGCACTCTACTGTGAATGTGATCTTGCCAACCTTACCGTCAAGATCCCCGACAGTAAAGCCTATACCGCCCTTTGCTATGTCTGTGTCTGCGTCGCCTTCGGTCTGTTCGCCGCCGTCCTTAGCCGCTCTAAGAACAACTGCCATAGCGTCCTCGCCATAATCCGGTGTGTCTGCTTCACCGCTTATGGAGTATACATTCTGATAGCCTCTGCCGACTACTCTTAAGTAACCGTCGCCAAGTATAGTACCGCCGTAAAGGCGCTCGCCTACAAGGTCGGTAGCATTTACAATGCCTTTCGACGGATCAATGTTTTCTACTTGCTCTGTTAAAGACTTTACAGGTGTAGCAGTGAATCTGGCAGTACTATAAGTACTGTTGCCATCAGTAACATTAAATGTATTAGGTTCAAGCGTGCCGCCGCTCATGGATGCGGTGTACTCGTCCTCATGCAAAGTAATGGTTCCTGCTCCGATACCATCAAGCTTGCCAAGGTCGTAACCGCCCTTTTCATTAGTGCTGACAAGCATAGTCTTAGCTTCGCCGGTTTCGTCAAGCAGAATTGAGAATACCATATTATCTTTGCATTTAAGGTGAAGTATTCTGTTTGCTCCGCCTTCAACCTTTATGTTTGCATTAGGCACTACAACGGCAGCTTTGAACATATTTGCCGTGGGCTTTACGGTAAATGTTCTTGAAGCGTCATCATATGACACAACAGATTCACCCATATCTCCCTCGACGTCCTTAAGGTCTTTGCTCAAGGCTTCCTTTGTAGGTATGATTATATAGTTTGTGCCCTCGTATACAAGTAAGTTTCTATCGGTAAGAGTTTTTACCGAAGAACCTGTATCTATCTTTTCACCTACGCCAAATTTAAGCTGACTCGTGTCAAAGCCCGACAATGATTCCGGGAGCTTGTTTAATGCTTCGGTATCAAACTGCCATGTGTATCTCTCGTCTGTGTATCCGCCGGGGTCGCCCTCGTAAACTAAATCAATTCTAAATATACCTACTTTATTTCCTGATGCAGAAAAAGTATATGTATCAATGCCGTCCAATTCTACATCAACCGGCTTTGCAGCATTATTTTTTCTTCCCGGAATCTTATTATTAGTAAATGTATATTGTCCATCGTTACTGCTTTTGACAGACATTGTTGCAGGGTCATTATTATCACGATAACAATAAATTAACGCATTACACTTTTCCTTTGTTGTTGTTATTGTGAATGTCGCTTTATTATTATCATTAGAATATACGGCTTGATCGCTTTTCGGCTTACCAGTAGTATCACCATCAAATATTTTATCAGTAAATTCTAGAATATAGTCAGTATTTGACAAATTAGCTTTTCCCAATGAAAATTTATATTTATTACTTTTATCCACTGTATCAGGAAATTTAAGCCAATCAGATAAATTACTATCTGTCGCCATCCAAGTATCCTTCACCGTCGCCGCACTCACACTCACCGTATTAACGACAACAAGCGAACTGAGCATCAAAATAAAAGCCAACAGTCCGCTGAACGTTCTTTTGAA
>CANRNM010000021.1 GCA_947631975.1 uncultured Clostridia bacterium | reverse complement strand
TCCTGTGAGGAGTTATTTGTTTTTTTGTAGTAAAAAATGCCGTATTTATGCGGCTTATGGCGTTTCGCAAACGCCTATATTGACTATAAAATTTTGAAAGGAGAACAGCTATGAACGATATAGTGAAAACAAAAGGGCTTACAAAGAGCTATAAGGGCGTTTCGGTGGTGAACAATGTTGATATGAGGGTCAAGGAAGGGCGTATATACGGCTTTCTGGGACCCAACGGCGCAGGCAAGACCACCACATTGAAAATGCTTCTTAGCCTTGTGCGTCCAACAAAGGGAGAAATTGAAATAATGGGACAGCCTATGTCGGAAACCACAAGAATAAATATACTTAGGAACATAGGCTCGCTCATAGAATCGCCTTCGTATTACGGACATCTGACGGGAAAGGAAAATCTGCGCATACTCGCCGCCGTTCTGGATGCGCCCGAAATTAACATTGAAAAGGTACTGCAAATAGTCAGGCTCGACAAGCAGCGGAGCAAGAGGGTTTCGGCTTATTCTCTGGGCATGAAGCAAAGGCTGGGGCTTGCGGGCGCTATGCTGGCTTTCCCTAAGCTCCTTATACTGGACGAGCCGACAAACGGTCTTGACCCGGCGGGCATACAGGAAATGCGCGAGCTTATAAAGTCGTTCCCCGCACAGTACGGCATGACCGTTATAGTTTCAAGCCATCTGCTTTCCGAGATAGACAGAATGGCGGAGGATGTGGGAGTCATAGCAAACGGCAGAATGATGTATCAGGGCAGTCTGGAGGGCTTGCACAGCATAGACAAAACCAAGTCGCTGGAGGAAATCTTCATTGACCTTACGGGGAGGGATCAGAGCCTATGATAAAGCTTTTAAAATGCGAATTTATGAAAACACGCCGTCGTTATGTGCTTTTGAGCGCACTTGCCGTTACGGCGGTCATGCTCTGTTGGATATATCCCGACAACTACAAGGAGGATTTCCTGCGCATGGCGTGGATGGGCAGTCTTTATGAACTGCCTCTTGTAAACTCAATTTTTATGCCTCTGCTTTCTGTAATTGTGGCGTCAAGGCTCTGCGACATAGAGCATAAGGGCAATATGCTGCGACAGCTTGCCGTATCGCAGGAAAGGGGCAGAATATACGACGCAAAACTTATTTACGGGCTTATGATAATGACCGTCTGCGTTTTGATAAGCTGGGCAATGACTATAGCCTTCGGCTATCATGCGGACTTCGGCGGAGCCGTACCGATAAAGCTGTATATTTTGTATCTTCTCTTTACACTCACACCCACAGCCGCAGTGTACATATTTCAGCACACAGCCTCGCTATGCTTCAGAAATCAGGCGGTCGCATTTTTTTCGGGCGTAATAGGTACGTTTTTCGGGGTCTGCTCCATGTTTTTGCCACAGCTTTCAACTCTGCGCAGCCTCTTTATATGGAGCTGCTACGGAGCGCTGGACTTTGTGGGGCTTTTCGGCTGGAGCAAAGAAAACAGATACAAATTTGCTCATTTTGAGGTAATGGGCATAGATTGGAAAGCGTTTGCCATATTGGTACTTATTTGC
The DNA here is from genome assembly GCA_947631975.1 of uncultured Clostridia bacterium. Taxonomy (GTDB): domain Bacteria; phylum Bacillota; class Clostridia; order Lachnospirales; family CAG-274; genus Gallispira. Next base: position 21,817 of record CANRNM010000021.1, on the reverse strand, counting down.
ATTGCGCTGTATATTGCGGGGCGTGAATTTTTCAAAAGAAAGGAGCTGTGAACCATGCTTATCAAATTGTTAAAAGCAGAAAGAATGAAGCTCAGGCGCTCGCCCGTGTGGCTCGCGTTCATAATAATGCCCATAGTGCCCGCCTTGCTGGGTACGGCAAATTATGTATATCAGAGAGCTATACTCACAAAGGAATGGCTTAGCCTATGGACACAGCACACGCTTTTTACGGATTATTTTTTCCTGCCCATAATGCTGGGCATATACTGCGCCTACCTCGCAAGGCTTGAACACGCAGTCGGCAACCTCAACAAGCTGTTTTCGCTGCCCGTAAAACGCACGTCGATATTTTTTGCAAAGCTCATAACAGCCGCCTCAATGCTCCTTTTGAGCGAAATATGGATATGCGTACTGTTCGTGCTTTCGGGCTATATTGCGGGACTTACAAGCCCGCCGTGGCTTTCCATAGCGCAGTGGTGCATTTTCGGCACTCTCGGAGGAATGGTGATCGTGGCTTTGCAGCTTATTATATCCATGAATATAAAAAGCTTCGCTCTGCCCGTGGCAATAGCCTTTGCGGGAGGTCTGTCGGGCTTGGCAGGACTTGCCAAAAATTTGGGGCATATCTGGATATATTCCCTTTTGTCCTACGGCATGAACGCAAACGCCCCGCAGGAACTCGAAAAAAGCGGATATCCGCAGTTTGTGATAGTGTGTGTTGTATATATAATTTTGTTTACATCCGTAGGAGCAGTTATTACAGCTAAGAAAGATGTGTGAAGGCAAGGCTTGCTTGCAAGCCTTGCCTTTTTTTATTAACGGGCATTGTCCTCCCTCCCCTCCCATTCATTTTCCGTCATAAATACTTAATATTCATTTGCATTGCAAAAAGCTGTAAAATGTTGTATCATATATTTTAGGAAATTGTGTACACTGCGCGAGGCGCGGCGAAATTATAATTTTTGTACCGGAGGGATCGAATTGATAGAAGTAAAAAATCTGACTAAGAAATTCGGAACGCATACGGCTGTGGACAACATATCCTTTGTTGTGAACGACGGCGAGATAGTGGGCTTTTTGGGACCTAACGGCGCGGGAAAGACCACAACAATGAATATGATGACGGGCTTTATATCCTCTACGGAGGGCACCGTGAGGATAAACGGCTTCGATATACTTGAAGACCCCGTGAAGGCTAAGAAACAGCTCGGCTATCTGCCCGATGTGCCGCCCGTTTACGGCGATATGACTGTGGAGGAATATCTCCGCTTTGTGTGCGACCTAAAGGGCGTTAAAAAAAGCGACAGGGATTTTATGATAAAGGATGTTACAAGCACCACGGGCATAAAGGATGTGTACAAGCGTCTTATAAAAAACCTCTCCAAGGGCTACAGGCAAAGAGTAGGACTTGCCCAGGCGCTCATAGGCGACCCCGATGTGCTTATACTCGACGAGCCCACTTCGGGACTTGACCCCAAGCAGATAATAGAGATGCGAGAGCTCATCAAAAAGCTCGGTAAAAAGCACACCGTCATATTGAGCTCGCATATATTGAGCGAGGTGAGCGAGGTCTGCGACAAGATACTCATAATAAACAAGGGAAAATTAGTCGCAGTGGGCGGCACGGAGGAGCTCATGCATAAGGCGGACGGCAACGCCCAGCTGGTAACCGTAAAGGGCGATGCCTACAGAGCCGTTGAAAAGCTGAGAGAATGGAGCGCCGTTGAAGATGTGATGATAGAAAGCGACAACGGCGACGGCACATTCGACTTGAAGGTATACGGCAAAGAAGGCGCCGACATAAGAGAGATAATATTTGCATCCATGGCGGAGGAATATATGCCAGTGCTCATGCTCAAGCCCCTTTCAAGCGGACTTGAAGAAGTGTTCATGAACATAATAAACGGCTCCATGGACAACAGCGAGGTAGAAAAGGAGCAGCTTTCAATAGCCTTTGCGCAGGGCGGCGCGGAGAATGACGGCGAAAGCGGCAGCGAGGAGGCGCAGGAATAATGCTTTCCATATTCAAAAAGGAAATAAGAACATATTTTACGACCGTTACGGGCTTCGGCTTTCTCGGCTTTATGGTGCTTATAACGGGCTATTTCTTTGTGTCGCAGAACATTGCGGCGGCAAACCCGAGCTATAACGACAGCCTTGCGGGCTCCATGATAATGTTCCTCATACTCATACCCATACTTACAATGCGTCTTTTTGCGGACGAAACAAGGCAGAAAACGGATCAACTCCTGTTTTCCGCGCCCATAAAGGTAACGGACATTGTGGCAGGCAAATTTCTGGCAGCTGTGGCGCTTTATCTCATAGGGCTTGCAATAACGCTTGTTTTCCCCGTTATTCTTTCGCGCTACTGCGAAATGGACTGGGGACTTACGGCGGTGGGACTTCTGGGATATTTTCTCATGGGCGCCTGCCTCATAAGCGTAGGACTTTTTATATCCGTGCTCACGGACAATCAGATAGTGGCTGCGGCAGCGACATTCGCAGTGGTTTTTCTCCTGCTCATGATGGACAATATAGCGTCCTCTGCGCCAATAAACACAGTGTCGTCGCTTGTTTTTGCGGGAGCGCTTATAGCCGTCATAGCCATAGTGGTATACAACAGCACCAAAAACATTGCCGCAGCGGGCATATTTGCCCTTCTCGGCTTTGTTATAACGGGAGTGCTTTATCTTTTCAAGCCTCTTATTTTCGACGGATTTATAATAAAAGTGCTCGGCTGGTTTTCTGCGCTCAACCGCTTTGAAAACTTCTATATGGGCGTTGTGTCCATATCCGACCTTGTGTATTATATCACCTTTTCTGTTGCATTTTTGTACCTTACAACAAATGTGATAGAAAAGAGAAGATGGAGCTAGGAGGTCATATGAATGAATAAACTTTTTAACGACAAAAGACTGAAATACGGCGCTTATTCCGTTGTGGTTACAATAATATTCATAGCCATACTCATTGTTGTAAACCTCATTATTGGGCAGTTCAACAGGACATTCGACTTTACGGAGGATGAAATATTCTCCCTCTCGGACGAAACAAAGTCTGTGCTCGACAACATCAATACCGACATAAACATATACACTCTCTTTCCTGCCAACAACACGGAGGCTGTGATTGGCAGAGTAAATCAGATAATAGACCAATACGAGCAGAGCTGCAGCCACATAAAGACCGAAAATAGAGATCTCTATCTCCACCCGGATTTCGGAAAGCGCTATGCTTCCGAAAATGTCAGCGTGGGTATAAACGGCATCATAGTGGAATGCGGTGATAAATTCAGAGTGATAAACTACAGCGATTACTATGACGAAAACGGCGTGCTGAGCCTCGAATCGGCTCTTACAAGCGCCCTGCAGTATGTCAACATGGAGGTGTCGCCCACGGTGTATTTCATAAGCGGACACGGCGAACCCGACAGCTCCGCCTTCACCTCCCTCAACGACCAGCTCATGCTTGCAAACTACAATGTAAAGACGCTTGACCTCATAAAGAACGACATCCCCGAGGACTGCACGGTGCTTTTCATAACGCCCGTGGACAGGGACTATTCGCAGGCGGAGAGAGAAAAGATAATGAATTATCTCAACAACGACGGCAGAGCCTTCCTTCTCCTCGGCGGAATAGATAAGGAAAAATGCCCCAACATTATGAGCATTGCGGCAGCCTACGGTCTCACGCTCGAGGACGGCTATGTATACGAGGGCGACGAGTCGGCATACATGATGTATCCCTACGCCATACTGCCCTCTCTCTCTGAACACAGCATAAACACGGGACTTACGGAAAAGAACTATCACACTCTCGCAGTAGCTTCGCAGAGCGTTGCAAAGACGGATATGCAGAAGCAGGGTCTTATAACGGAGCCTCTGCTTTCGGCAAGCGCAGGAGCGTATATAAAGGCGGAGGGCAACACATCCGCAAACAAAGAGCCCGGCGATAAAACGGGACCCTTCGACATAGCGGTGGCTGTTACCGACTCGACATATACGGACAAGGAACACAGCACAAAGCTCATAGTTTCGGGCTGCAGCTATTATCTCATAGAGCCAAACATGGACGAAATGGTGAATAATGCCAACTCCACATTTGTTGTGAACGCCCTTAACTGGCTCAACGACAACACAAAGAGCATTTATATCGCTCCAAAGCAGCTGAGCGGTTCCGCAGTTGTAACGGACGCGCGCTCGGTAACAAGGATAAAGATAATAAGCTGGCTTGTCATGCCCGGCATACTTTTCGGTCTGGGCTTCATTGTCTGGATAACAAGGAGAAATAAATAATGCGAAACAGGTTATATGCCCTCGTGGGCGCAGTTATACTTCTGGCAGTGCTTCTGGGCGCTTATATAGTGATATCTGGCAGGAATGAAGAGGCTTCAAGCTCCGAAGCGCAGGACCCGCCCGCGGAGGAAATGGGCAACAAAATAGTGGACGGCAAGCCTGCCGAGAGCTTCACATTAAAAAACGAAAACGGCGAGTTTGAATTTGTAAAAAAAGGCGACGAATGGAGCATAAAGGGCTATGACAGCAGCTTCAGCGCTCCGGCCGTGTCGGAGATAGCGTCCGTTTTCACGGGTCTTTACTCGGAGCGCGTCATAGAGGGCGAGGAGCTTTCAAAATACGGTCTTGACAAGCCCGCCGCTTCGGCATCTGACGGAAACGTAGTCATAAATGCGGGCACTGTCTCGTCGGACGGCAAATATTATTACGTATCGCTTGACGGCGGAGAGGACGTATACATGGTGAACAGCTCCGCCATACAGCCCCTTTTTTACGGTCTTAACGACCTTATAGACAAATCCGTGCAAAAGGTGAACACCGATGCCATAAGGGAGCTTTCAATAGACTTTGCGGACGACGACGGCAAAAACAGGGATATATACATAGCCTACGACAAGGACGACCCTCTCGCAAGGGAATATGCCGAGAAAAACGGACTTGCCGCTCTCGTTATGCAAAAGCCTATAAAAAATATGCTTGTGTACCCCTACAATTTGCAGTCGAGCGTTCTGAAAAACGCCTCCTCTCTCAATATAAAGGACTTGGCGGACATAGCGCCCGAAGACCTCGGCAAATACGGACTTGACAAGCCGAAATTCACTCTTTATATGGCGGACGATGAAAACAGCATAAAAATAACGGCAGGCAATACATTTACTGCGGAGGAAGGAGAATACGCCTATGTGCTGGTTAACGGCAGAAAAGAAGTGTTCACCATGGATCAAAGAGCGCTGGAGCCCTTCGAGAATGCCAGAATCGCCGACTTTGCCGAAAAATTCATATCCATATATCAGCGCTCAAAGGTAAATGAAATAGATATAGAGGGCGCCAAGAGCTACAAGATAGAGTTCAAAGCAGAGGGCGAAAACGACTTCCGCGAGGAGGACGGCGCCACAAGGGACTACAGAAGCACATACATAAACGGCAAGCTCATAGAAAAGGACGTGTTCACCGACTTTTACGAGCTTATAGTGGGCATAGGCTTCGACGACATAGCTTACGGCAAAAAATCCGAGGGCAAGCCCGAGCTTACAATAACATTTAAGCTTGCGGACGGAAGCAGCGACAAAGCCGAATATTACAGATACAACGACAGCTTCTACGCCGTTACAAAGGGCGGGGACACCGTTATGTATGTGTCGGAGCAGACTGTAAGGCGCGTAATGAATACCGCCGAGGAGCTTTCAAAATAAAAAATGTTTATAGATTGACTTTTTGCCAAATATATACTAAAATTAAATTAAATGAAACATCATTAACAAAAAGAAATGAAAGGGCGTGTAAAAATGAATTACTATCAGAGTGCAACAAAGAGAAAATCCACAAGGCAGTTCAAGGACAAGGAAGTCTCCGCTTCTGTAATAAGCGAAATCAAGGAGTATTTCGGCAAGTGCAAGAGGCTGGTGCCCGATATCAATGTTGAAATGAGCGTGCTCGATATGAAGTCGGCTCCCGTGCTCACGGGCTGCGCAGGCTATGAGGACTATCTTATAGAAGCTCCTCAGTACATACTCATTACTTCCGAAAAGAGCGAATACTATCTTGAAAACGCAGGCTTTATAGGCGAAGACCTTATCCTTAAGCTTACCGACATGGGCATTGCTACCTGCTGGGTAACCATAAGCGATGAAGCCAAGATGAAGGAAAGGCTCAGGATAGCGTCGGATATGGTTCCCGCGGGCTTTATAGCTATAGGCTATGAGGACTCTGTTAAATCCATAAAGCGTCTTGACATAGTAAATCAGTCCAATGTAACATTGAAGAAGCGTTCAAGCTACGAGGCTCCCAAGCTTTTCATAGACGACGCCATTATAGCGGAGGATATGGGCATAAAGGGCGAGCCCTCAACTCTCGACCACTACACAGACCTTTATCAGGCGCTCGTGGCAGCCTGCTGTTCGCCTTCATTCCTCAACAGACAGCCCTACCGCTTCATTATAAACGACGGCTTGTTCATGCTTGTGGAATTTAAGGACGACGAAACGGACGAAAACGACGCTCACCTCAACCTGGGCATACTTATGCTCAACTTCTACGGCGTGCTTTCCGAGAGAAGCGGTGTTTACGGCAAGTGGAGCCTTGATGTGCCCGAGAGCGAAAAGGCAAAGGTTACCGTACCCGAGGGCGGAAAAATCGTTGCGGGCATAAAGATCTGATATAAATAACTGCATAAAGGGATTCAGTTGCTCTGGATCCCTTTTTATTTATAATAATCGCTATTTTCACTTGACAAAAAAGTGAATATGTGGTTTAATCATAGTAAAACGGTATGAATTTATGGTTTGGAGAAAAATATGTCTTTAGTAAGGATAAACAATTTAAGCAAGACCTTCCACACGGCAAACGGCGATGTCAACGCGCTTAGGAACATAAATCTGAATATTGAAGAAGGCGACATATTCGGCATTATAGGTCTCAGCGGCGCGGGCAAGTCCACGCTGGTAAGATGTATAAACTTTCTGGAGATACCCACGGACGGCACGGTTTATTTTGAGGATAAGGACCTCAAGGAGCTGAGCCACAAGGAGCTTCTCAAGGCAAGGCAGTCCATGGGCATGATATTCCAAGGCTTCAACCTGCTGGAGCAAAGGACGGCTATCAAAAACATATGCTTCCCGCTTGAAATCGCGGGAGTGTCTAAGGCGGACGCCGAAAAAAGAGCAAGGGAGCTGCTTGAAATAGTGGGCTTGAGCGACAGGGAAAAGTCCTATCCCTCGCAGCTTTCGGGCGGTCAGAAGCAGAGAGTTGCCATTGCAAGAGCCTTGGCGACCAATCCGAAGGTGCTGCTCTGCGACGAAGCGACCTCGGCGCTCGACCCCAACACCACGCGTTCCATACTTGCGCTCCTTAAGGAAATAAACGAAAAAATGGGCGTAACCGTAATAATAATAACCCATGAAATGAGCGTTATAGAACAGATATGCAACAGAGTTGCTGTCATAGACAAAAGCCGTATAGTGGAGGAAGGCTCGGTAAGGGAGATATTTGCAAATCCGCAGTCGGATATGGCAAAACAGCTCATACTTCCTAAGGGCGCCATAAAATCCATTGACGACTATGTTACAATAAGGCTTGTGTTTGACGGACTTTCTTCATATCAGCCGGTTATAGCAAATCTCGTTATGGAGTGCAATGTGCCCGTGAACATAATGTATGCAAACACAAAGGATGTCAACGGCACTGCGGCGGGAGAAATGATAATTCAGATCCCCGAAAGCTCCCTTGACAAGGTGCGCGGATATCTTAAAAGGACAGGCATAAAATATAAGGAGGAGATGTAATGGATATAAAAATGCTCGCCGACCTGCTCATAAGGGGCATGGGCGAAACTCTTTATATGACGCTTGGTTCTACATTTCTTGCCTATGTGATAGGGCTTCCCATGGGTATAATACTCAGCGTAACGGACAAGAACGGCATACGCCCAAACGCCGTTGTGAACACTGTTCTGGGCGTTATAGTCAATATACTTAGGTCTATACCCTTTATAATACTTCTTGTCGCCATTATACCCGTTACAAGGTTTATAGTGGGCACTTCAATAGGCTCCACGGCGACTATAGTTCCTCTTGTGGCTGCGGCGGGTCCCTTCGTGGCGCGTATGGTGGAATCCTCCATAAAGGAGGTAGACCCCGGCGTTATAGAAGCGGCGCAGTCTATGGGCGCATCGAATATGAACATAATATTCAAGGTGCTCATTCCCGAGGCTAAGCCGTCGCTTATAGTAGGCAGCACCATAGCCGTTACCACAATACTGGGCTATTCCACAATGGCAGGATTCGTGGGCGGCGGAGGCCTTGGTTCAATCGCTATCAACTACGGATATTACAGATATCAGACCGATATTATGATGATAACCGTAGTTATGCTTGTTATCGTTGTACAGCTTTTCCAGGAAATAGGTATGAGGATAACAAGAAAAACAGATAAAAGAATAAATTAAGAAAAGGAGTAATGCAAAATGAAAAAATTTTTAACTGTTTTGGGTACTGTAGTATTATCAGCCGCTCTCATAGCAGGCTGCGGAGCGCAGTCGGACAATGAAGGCGCGGCTTCGGAGAGCGCAGACGGCGGAAACACCGTCATAACTGTCGGCGCTTCGCCCGCTCCCCATGCGGAGATACTCGAGGCTGTAAAGCCCATGCTTGCCGAGCAGGGTATTGATCTACAGATAAAGGAATTCAACGACTACATCCTTCCCAACAAGGCAACGGAGGACGGCGAGATAGACGCCAACTACTTCCAACACGGTCCCTATCTTGAGGACTTCAACAACGAAAACGGCACACACCTTGTTTCCGTTGCAGCCATACACTATGAGCCCTTCGGTCTTTACGCAGGCAAGACGGCTTCAATAGAGGAGCTTGCGGACGGCGCAACTATAGCTGTTCCCAACGACGGCACAAACGAGGCAAGAGCTCTTATGCTCCTTGAAGCACAGGGACTCATCACTCTTAAGGAGGATGCCGGCTTCACAGCAACCAAGCTTGACATTGCCGAGAATCCCAAGAACCTCAACATACAGGAAATGGAAGCAGCTCAGATAGCAAGAGCGCTTGCCGATGTGGACATGGCAGTCATAAACGGCAACTACGCCATAGAGGCAGGTCTTAAGGTAAGCGATGCAGCAGCGGTAGAGGATAAGGACTCCGAGGCAGCTCAGACTTACGCAAATGTGCTTGTCGTAAAGGAAGGCAACGAGAACAACGAGGCTGTAAAGGCGCTTGCCGACGCATTGCAGAGCGACACCGCAAAGGAATTTATGGAAACAACATATCAGGGCGCAGTAGTACCCATTTTCTGATAAAAATATTTTATATATAAAAATTGTGAGAGCATAATGCTCTCCCTGTCAGACCGTCTTAATGTATATTTTGAGACGGTCGCAATTTAAAAACTTTTTGTCCCTTTGGCATTCAAAGATTTTTGTATGATCTTTTCGCAAGGCAAGGATTTTTGATATTTTAGTTTTGACAAAGGGATAAAAAGGAGATATAATGAAATATAAAAAAATATAAAAAAAGTCGGACATAAGTTCACTGTATCGCCTCCATATGTAAAAGTTAACAAAAGATTTTCGAAATGTTCACATAATAATACTATTTGTTACTTCACTTCTGGGATTTTTTAGTGTAAAATGTTTTTATGAGTTGAAACGACTCAAAAAACATTACGAAAGGGGTGAATGTTATGTCTAAAGATGAAATTCGCGATTTAATCGTCGAAGCCGCAGATAGGATCTATAATTCCGATAATTCTCCTGTCTCAAAGACAACAGAATTGCTTGTGGCTGAGTTCTATGACAGCATAGAACAGCTTTTGACAGAGGTTATATATGAATTATATAATGCTCAAATGTCCGCTATGTTAGAAAGCGATAAGTAGGAACGAAAAAAATGCCCTCCCAAACGGGAGGGTGTTTTTATATAGGAAAACGGGCATGCAATGGCTGACCGCAACACTTCATGTTGCTGCTCGCCCATGCAACCAAGGCACGCCCCTACAATTAAAAGGGATAGATTCTACCTAACTTTGCGCCCAAATCCAAAAGCCCGTCATTATCATTTCCTAAACGAGCATAGTTTAAGCGAGCGGGAAAATTGATAATACGGGCGGGGTACACTTCTTCATTCATTCCGGCAGAGCGGAAGAATATCGCCCTGCAACACAAGCGGACAACCTTATCATTATTGATTCCTCAACAGCTGCCGTCTTCTTTACAAAATTCCACCTTTTTGCCGTCGAGTATCATATTTGTAGTTCTTACGGCGCACATCTTGCCGCACATCGAGCAGGTGTGTCTTTCTGCGGGCGGAACGCTCTCGTAGTATTCTCTTGCCTTTTTGCCGTCAACGGCAAGCTCAAACATCTTTTCCCAGTCAAGGGCGTGTCTTGCGTCCGACATGGCGTTGTCGATATCCCTTGCGTGGGGATATTTATTTGCTATATCTGCGGCATGGGCAGCTATTTTGCTTGCTATTATGCCCTCCTTTACATCGGCTTCATCGGGAAGTCTGAGGTGCTCGGCAGGCGTAACATAGCAGAGGAAGTCCGCGCCGTTTGATGCCGCTATAGCTCCGCCTATCGCAGAGGTGATATGGTCGTAGCCCGGGAAGATATCCGTAACTATAGGTCCGAGAACATAGAAGGGCGCATTGTGGCAGAGCCTCTTTTGGAGCTTCATATTTGCCGCTATCTCGTCAATAGCCATATGTCCGGGACCCTCTACCATTACCTGAACATCCTTTTCCCAAGCTCTCTTTGTGAGATAGCCAAGCTCTATAAGCTCCGCTATCTGCCCAGCATCGGTGGCGTCGTCATTGCAGCCCGGTCTTAAAGCGTCGCCCAGAGAAATGGTAACATCGTATTTTCTGAGTATTTCAAGCACGTCGTCATAAAATTCATAGAAGGGATTTTCATTGCCCGTCATCTCCATCCACGCAAAGAGGAGAGAGCCGCCTCTTGAAACAATGTTCATCCTTCTTTTATCCCTCTTGAATGCCTCAACCGCCCTCTTGTTGATGCCTGCGTGGATAGTCATAAAGTCAACACCCTCCTTGGCATGGGCTTCCACTACCTCCAGAAATTCCTTTGCCGTTATCTGCATAAGGTCCTTTTCGAGATAGCCTATGGCGTCATACATGGGAACTGTGCCTATCATGGCGGGAGACATGGCGACAAGCTCCTTTCTGAAGGTGTTTGTCTTGCCGTAGTTGCTAAGATCCATTATAGCCTCTGCGCCGTATTCTATAGCCATTTTGACCTTGTTCATTTCCATGGTATAGTCCTTGCAGTCGCCCGAAATGCCTAAATTCACATTTATCTTTGTGCGCATATCCTCGCCTATGCCCTCGGGGTCAAGAGCTGTGTGGTTGATGTTGGCAGGTATACACACCGTGCCCTTTGCCACAAGCTCCCTTATCTGCTCGGGAGTTTTGTATTCCTTCTTTGCGACTATTTCCATTTCCCTTGTGATGATGCCTTTTTTTGCTGCGTCCATCTGTGTAGCATAATTTCTCATATTTTTACCTCCGCTTGAAATGATAAATGCAGGACTGACCTTTTTAGCTTAAAAAAAGCGCTCGGCAAAAGCCGAACGCCATAAATTCGTTTTTGCTCCCTACTACGGTATTAGCCGCCAGGTTCAAAGGGTGTTTCTCAACCATAATCGGTACCCCTGCAATATAGTTATTTATAATTATTATAAATGCTTTGCAAGCATTTGTCAATACTAAAGCACCACATTAAGGAAGTTCTTAAGTCTTTCGCTCTTGGGATTTTCAAAAAACTCCTTGGGCTCGTTTTCTTCTATTATCTTGCCCTTCTCCATAAATATGACTCTTGAGCCGACCTCGCGGGCAAAACCCATTTCGTGAGTAACGACCACCATTGTCATATTGTTTTTGGCAAGCATCTTCATAACGTCGAGCACCTCGCCCACCATTTCGGGGTCAAGGGCGGAGGTAGGCTCGTCAAAGAGCATAACGTCGGGCTCCATGCAGAGCGCGCGCACAATGGCAACTCTCTGCTTCTGTCCGCCCGAAAGCTGATTGGGATAAGAGTCTGCTCTGTCGGCAAGCCCTACCCTGTCCAAAAGCTCCAACGCCTTTTTCTCGGCTTCCTCCTTGCTCTTTTTGAGAAGCTTCATGGGACCTATGGTAAGGTTTCTGAGTATAGTCATATGCGGGAAAAGATTGAACTGCTGGAAAACCATACCCATTTTCTGCCTGTGCTTATTTATGTTGTTGTGGGGGTCCGTTATATCCGTACCCTCAAAATAGATCCTGCCGTCGGTAGGCACTTCAAGGAGATTGAGGCACCTTAAAAAAGTGGATTTGCCCGAACCGGAGGGACCTATGACAACAACCACCTCGCCGTTGTATATGTTGTTGCTTATGTTGTCCAAAGCGGTAGTTGTGCTGAATTGCTTTGTAAGATTTTCAACCCTTATGAGCGGAGTTTTATTATCTGTCACCTGAGTTCAGCCTCCTTTCAAGCCTTGCCGAAACAGCTCTTAAAATAGAAACTATTACAAAATAGATTATAGCAGCCGCAATAAGAGGAAGGAAGGCGTTTGCCGTTCTGCCCCTTATGAGCATTGCCGCGGCAAGAAGGTCTTGGAGCGCTACCATGCTGGCAACGGAGGTCTCCTTAAGGAGCACAACAAGCTCGTTGCAAAGTGCGGGAAGCGCGCTCTTTAACGCCTGCGGTATGATGATGAATATCATTGTGGGTATGTAGCCGAAGCCAAGGCTTCTGCCCGCTTCCATCTGTCCCTGGTCTACGCCGTTTATGCCGCCTCTTATTATCTCGGCAACATATGCGCTGGAGTTGATGGTGAAGCCCAGTATGGCAACTCCTATCTTATTTGTGGAGCTTGCAAGAATAACAAAGTAAATTATCATTATCTGCACGATGGTAGGCGTGCCCTGAATGATATTGAGATATATCTTGCATATGGTGTTTAATATGCTCAATATTATGCCTCCGAGCCTCTGAAGAAAGCTCTGACGGGGCATAACCACTCTTTTGTCGTGGCTCACTCTTATGATGGCTATTATAAGTCCTAAAAGGAAGCCGAAAATAAAAGCGAAGAATGTAAGACGGATGGTTACCCAAAGACCCTTCATGAGCCATGTCCATCTGTCGTCCTTTATGAAATTGTCGTATATCTGCTCGAACCACCTGTCAGCCGTAGCGTCGGAGGTGAAAAAAGCAAGTATTTTATAAATAGCGTCTAACATAAATTTACCTCAAAATAAGGGTGTGCGCGCACACCCTTTTATATGTATCATTCTACGGTTATATTTATTCCTCGGTATTGAGATACTTGTCAAATATAGTCTGGAGAGTACCGTCTGCCTCTAATTCCGAAAGAGCGTTGTTTATAGCGTCAAGAAGGGCTGTGTTGTCCTTAGCTACAGCTATGGCATACTGCTCGGATGTAAGAGTTTCGTCAAGCTTAACAAGACCGTCTGCATTTGCTACAAGCTTCTTTGCGGGCTCGTTGTCAATAACAACGGCGTCGATCTTATCCGTAAGGAGAGCCTGAGCGGCGTCGGGACCGTTTGCATATCTTTCAACGCTTGCTGCGCCTACGCCGTTTGCATCATCGGATACATACTCGTCGCCCGTTGTGCCTCTCTGAACGCCTATTACCTTGCCCGAAAGGTCGGCAGCGGAAGCGATGTCGGAGCCGTCCTTTACTATTATAGCCTGACCTGCCTCAACATAAGGCGTTGAGAAGTTAACATTCTTAAGTCTGTCTTCATCAACTGTCATGCCTGCAAGACCGATATCCACCTTGCCCGTTGTAACGGCGGGAACGATAGCGTCAAAGTCCATATTCTCTACCTGTGCGGTAAGACCGAGCTTTGCTGCGATAGCGTCCGCTATCTCTGCGTCGATACCCACAACGGAATCGCCCTCCATATATTCATAGGGCTCAAAAGCTGCGTTTGTGCCCCAAATGAGGAGACCGTCCTGAACCGTTGTAACAGCTGCGCTGTCCTCTGCGGCAGTCTCGTCTGCGCCGTTATCGGCAGCAGGCTCCTCGGGTGCGCCGCAGCCTGCCATTGAAAAGAGCATTGTGCCTGCAAGAAGCAAGCTTAAAAATTTCTTCATTGTAAAATTCCTCCTTATATTAATAAATTATTTAATGTAATGATAACAAATTTTTGCATTACAGTCAAGAAATAAAGCAAAATGAATGAAATTTTTTTCATTTTTTATGCATTTTATGCATAATTATGCAAGGGCATAAAATAAGAGCGGTATCAAAGGCGCACCGCTCTTATTTAAAAAATATTATTATTTTCTTCCGCCCAGACTGAGCCTTACAAGCGCTCTCTTGAGAGAAAGCTCCGCTCTCTGAACATCTATGTTTGCCTGGACCGTCTTAAGCCTTGCTTCCGCTCTTTCCTTAGCCTGCTCCGCTCTCACAACGTCAATTTCGTTTGACCACTCTGCGGCGTCCGTAAGCACGGACATACCCTCCGAGCTTATCTCCGCAAAGCCGCCGAGCACGGCAGCCTGTCTGTCCTCGCCGTCGTTTTTGATAGTGAGCACGCCGTAGTCCAGAATGGTTACCATAGGCTGATGACCGTGAAGTATACCCACATCACCGCTCTTGGTCCTCATAACTACCATATCTACCTCGCCCTCAAACATATTGCGGGTGGGCGTTATAATTTTAAGGGACAGCTTATTTGCCATAAAATCACCCCTTATTATTTATTGGAGCTGCGGTATTTTTCAACAGCGTCGTCTATCTTTCCGCAGTTAAGGAAGAAGCCCTCGGGTATATCGTCGTGCTTACCGTCAAGTATCTCCTTAAATCCTCTGATAGTTTCGGAAACGGGTACATACTGACCGGGATAGCCCGTGAAGTTTTCGGCAACATGGAAGGGCTGAGAAAGGAATCTCTGTACCTTTCTGGCTCTGTTAACGACTATCTTGTCGTCCTCGGAAAGCTCATCCATACCGAGGATGGCGATGATATCCTGAAGCTCCTTGTACTTCTGGAGTATCGCCTGAACTCGTCTTGCAACGTCATAATGCTCCTCGCCCACTACCTGGGGATCGAGTATTCTCGATGTGGATTCAAGAGGGTCGATAGCGGGATAAATACCCAGCTCAACTATAGCTCTTGACAAAACGGTGGTAGCGTCAAGGTGAGCAAATGTAGTTGCGGGAGCGGGGTCCGTAAGGTCGTCGGCAGGCACATAAACAGCCTGAACCGATGTGATGGAACCGTTCTTTGTGGATGTGATCCTCTCCTGAAGGGTACCAAGCTCCGTTGCAAGCGTAGGCTGATAGCCTACAGCTGAAGGCATACGACCGAGAAGTGCGGACACCTCGGAGCCTGCCTGTACAAATCTGAAAATATTGTCTATGAACAAAAGCACATCCTGCTTTGCCTTATCTCTGAAATACTCAGCCATTGTAAGACCCGTAAGCGCAATTCTCATTCTGGCTCCCGGAGGCTCGTTCATCTGACCGAATACAAGAGCGGTCTGCTTCAAAACGCCCGACTCCTGCATCTCATAATAGAGGTCGTTGCCCTCTCTTGTTCTCTCGCCGACGCCGCTGAAAACGGAATAGCCCTGATGCTCTGTAGCTATGTTTGTGATAAGCTCCATTATAAGGACTGTCTTGCCAACGCCCGCGCCGCCGAAAAGACCTATCTTGCCGCCCTTTGAATAGGGGCAGAGAAGGTCGATAGCCTTTATACCCGTTTCGAGCATCTCGGCAGAGTTATTCTGCTCTGCAAAGCTGGGCGCTCCTCTGTGTATAGACCATCTTTCTTCCGTAACGGGGGCTTCCTTTCCGTCGATGGGGTCGCCTGTTACATTAAACATTCTGCCGAGCGTTTCCTTGCCTACGGGCACGCTTATGGGGGCGCCTGTGTCTATTGCCTCCATACCTCTTTTGAGGCCATCCGTGGAGCTCATAGCTATACACTTAACAATATCGTCGCCGAGGTGCTGAGCGACCTCCGCAACTATCTTTCTGCCGTCTGCATTTATCTCTATGGCATTGTTAAGCGCGGGCAAGTTTCCGTCGGAGAATTTGATATCCAATACGGCGCCGATAATCTGAATTATCTTGCCGACATTATTTTGTGCCATTATTTCACTCCTCCTATTCCAAAGCATTGCTTCCGCTTACTATCTCTGTAATTTCCTGTGTTATGGCGCCCTGTCTTACTCTGTTGTACACCAGGTTGAGGTGTTCTATCATTTCAGAGGCGTTTTCCGTGGCGGAATCCATTGCCGTCATACGCGAGCTCAACTCGCACACTGCCGACTCTACCATACCGCCGAACAGAACGGTGTTAATATACTTTGGAATAACATAATCCAATACTGCTTCCTCATCAGGCTCATATATAGTCAATGTGCTGCTGTGAGGCTCGCTGTCATCACCTTTAAAGTCCTCGGGATCGAGAGGCAGAAGCTTTATAGCCTTGGGCTCGTTTGTAAGAGTTGTTATAAACTCGGTATATACAAAGTAAACCTCGTCCGCTTCGCCTTTTTCATACATATCTATTATCTTCTGACCTATGGTATATGCCTCGCTGTAGCTCGGTTTTTCCGAAACATCTCTGTAGGCCTCGGCAATTTTGACATTCTTATGTCTGAAAAATTCCCTCGCCTTGTTGCCGACGGCTATAACGCAGGCGTCCGCTTTTTTAGATATGATCTCCATTCCCGTCTTACATACATTGGAATTATAGCCTCCGCAAAGTCCTCTGTCGCCCGTTACCACAACGACCAAAGTTTTCTTGCCCTCACTCTCGCGCATAAATATGCTCGAAACGCCCTTGCTGCCCTTCACAACATTGCCTATGACGCGCTGTGTGGCTGAAAAGAACGGCTTTGTGTCGTTGAATCTTGCCTTGGCTCTGTTGAGCTTTGAGCTGGCTACCAGATTCATTGCCTTAGTGATCTGCTGGGTGCTGCTGACACTTTTTATTCTGCGCTTTATATCACGCATTGATGCCATAATATCACCTCGCTATTTGTTAAATTCCTTCTTGAAATCCTCTATCGCCTGTACAAGCTCCTTCTCCGCCTCGGGGCTTATTTCCTTTGTCTCCGCTATGGAAGTGAGCACACCGTTGTGATATTTTTCCATAAAGTCAAAGAACTGAGTTTCGAAGTCGAGTATCCTTTCCACTTCTATGTCGTCAAGATATTTCTTTGTAACGGCATAGAGAATTATGACTTCCTTTTCTACCGAAAGAGTCTTGTACTGGGGCTGCTTAAGTATCTCAACTATGACCTTGCCGTGATTAAGTCTTTCAAGGGTATCCTTGTCAAGGTCAGAGCCGAACTGCGAGAAGCTCTCAAGCTCTCTGTACTGCGCAAGCTCTGTTCTTATGGGTCCCGCTATCTTCTTCATAGCCTTTATCTGAGCGGAACCGCCTACTCTCGAAACCGAAAGACCCGCATTGATGGCAGGACGAACGCCGGAGTTGAAAAGCTCGCTCTCAAGGAAGATCTGACCGTCCGTAATAGAAATTACATTTGTGGGGATATATGCCGATACATCGCCCGCCTGTGTTTCTATTATGGGCAGAGCGGTGATAGAGCCGCCGCCGTACTTCTCGTCGATCCTTGCTGAACGCTCAAGAAGTCTTGAATGAAGATAGAATACATCGCCGGGATAAGCCTCGCGTCCGGGCGGTCTTTTAAGGAGCAACGACATTGCTCTGTAAGCAACGGCGTGCTTTGAAAGGTCGTCGTAGACGATGAGGACATCCTTGCCCGCCTCCATCCATTCCTCGCCTATGGCTACGCCTGCGTAGGGAGCAATGTACTGAAGCGTAGAGGACTCGGAAGCCGTCGCGGAAACTACTGTGGTGTAGTCCATAGCGCCCGCATCCTCAAGGCTTTTAACTATTCTGGCAACGGTAGAAGCCTTCTGACCGATAGCCACATATATGCATAAACAATTCTTGCCCTTCTGATTGATAATGGTATCTATACAGATAGCGGTCTTGCCTGTCTGACGGTCGCCTATGACAAGCTCTCTCTGACCTCTGCCTATGGGTACCATGGCATCTATAGACTTAATGCCTGTCTGGAGGGGCACATTAACTGCCTTTCTTGTGATTACACCGGGGGCAACTCTCTCTATAGGTCTGGACTTGTCTGTAACTATGGGACCCTTCTCGTCTATGGGGCTTCCCAGAGCGTTCACAACTCTGCCTATCATAGCATCGCCTACGGGCACAGAAGCAACCTTTCCCGTAAGCTTAACGGTAGAGCCCTCCTTTATACCCATATCCGAACCGAGGATAACAACGCCCACATTGTCCTCCTCCAAGTTCTGCGCCATACCCATTACGCCGTTTTCAAACTCCAGAAGCTCGCCGCTCATGGCGTTTTCAAGGCCGTAAACTCTGGCGATGCCGTCGCCAACCTGTATAACCGTACCAACCTCAGACACATTAAGCTCTGTTTGATAGCTCTTTATTTGTTCCTTTATAACGGAACTGATTTCTTCGGGTCTGATATTCATTATTGGGTTACACTCCTTTACTGCGCAAGCTGAATTTCGTTAAGTACCTTTTTCATAGAATCAATTTGGCTTCTGATACTGCTGTCGATCACCTGACCGCCTACGGTTATCTTAAGACCGCCTATAAGCTCGGGCACGACCTTAGCCTCAATTTCAACCTGCTTATTCAATTTGTCGGACAATTTATTTTTTATCTGCTCCAGTCTTTTATCGTCAAGGGCAGCGGCGCTTTCGATCTCCGCCGTTATAAAGCCCTTGTAGTCCCTGACCTTGGAGAGAAATGTATCTAAAATATCTGTAAGCTCACTTTCCCTGTTTTTACGGAAAACAACGCTCAGAAGTCCCAGAATATCATCGTCGGCACTGTCCTTAAATGCGGAGATGAGTATTTTGAGCTTCACATCGGAGCTTATCTGCGGGTTATTTATGACCCGAATGACCTCGCTGTCGCACGAAAGCGCGTCGCGCACCAGTCTGACCTGACTGTCGTATTTATCTACGCAGTCCTTTTCCACAGCCAACCGAAAGAGAGCTTCCGCATATCGTCTTGATATTAAGCCTGCCATTCAACACCCTCCAAACCCGAGATGGCGTCATCAACAAGCTTGTTCTGCTCCTCCTCTGTCATCTTTGCGGCAATAAACTTGCCCGATACCAGTGAAGAAACCTCGATGATCTGCTTTTTGATTTCGTCCTTCGCTTTTTCTTCTTCTCTCTTTATGTCAGTCATTGCTCTGGTATGGATATTTTCGGCCTCCGTCTTAGCATCGGAAATTATCTGTCTGCTGTTTATGTCAGCCTGAGCCCTTGCTTTTTCAAGAATGGTATTCTTTTCGGACTCAATATCCTTTAATTTGTTCTCATATTCGGCTTTTAATGCCTCTGCCTCGCTGAGCCTTGCCTCCGCAGAATCTATCTGCTCGGCTATTCTTTCCTTTCTGGCATTGAGGAAATTGGTAACAGGCTTATAGAGAAGCTTTGAAAGCGCAAAGCACAATATGCAAGTGTTTATTATCTGAATAGCGACCTGTATAAGCGTCTGCTGATCCAGCATTATAACATAGCCTTCCACCTTATGACCTCCTTTCAGGCAAAATTTTTAAAAAATTATCCCTGAATCTTGCCAACCAATGGATTTGCAAACAATAATATCATTGCAACAACAAGACCGTAGATACCTGTAGACTCGGCTACGGCACAGCCTAAAAGCATTGTGGATGTGATAGTACCTCTTGCCTCGGGCTGACGGCCAACCGCCTCGGCGCCCTTACCTGCGGCAAAGCCCTGACCTATACCGGGGCCTATACCTGCTATCATAGCCAAACCTGCACCTATTGCAGAACAACCTAATACAAATGCTCTTGGATCCATTCCTTCCATGTTTAAATCCTCCTTAAAAAATTAATAAAATTTGTAGTTTCGGATCAGCCTTCTAATCCGGAATTTTATCCTTAATAAATGTCATAGACAGCATTACAAAGATCACTGTCTGTATACAGCCCGCAAACACATCAAAGTAGACATGCAAAACGGACGGTACGCCGATGTTGAATATTTTGGCAATGCCGGGAAGCGAACCCAGTGCCATGTAGACCATTGCCATGATTATCATACCGCCCAGAATATTGCCGAACAAACGGAAGCTCAATGAAATGGGCGTTGCCAGCTCACTTATGATATTGATGGGCAGCAGGAACGGCAGCGGCTCAAGATAGCCCTTGAAGTAACCGCCTTTGCCTGTTTTTATACCCATGAAGTGAATCAAAAAGAAGGTGGTAAACGTGATGGCGGCAGTGGTGCAGAGATCCGCCGTGGGCGGTCTGAAGCCCAAAAGTCCGCTTAAGTTGCTCACCAGTATAAGCACAAACACGCCGAAGAACCAGTTGCCGAAATAAGCGTATTTTTCAGTCATGGCGCTTTTGACAAAGGAGTCCATATATTCTATGGCAAGCTCCACGACATTCTGCAGTCCGCTCGGCTTATTTTTATAATTCTTCATTTTAATTCTGAGTATAACAGCTAAGATTATAAGTACAGCCATAAATATCCAGGTATTTACCACGGTTTCCGTTATCCATACCTCGGTCGAGCCAAAATGCAGCTTTTCAATTATCCTGGCATTGGCGTCAAGCCCCTCGGCGGGAGCGGTGTTCCAGCCTATAAGATGACCGACTAAGCTCTTAACCTCTAATAAATGAAGTCCCAAAGCAGCATTTCCTCCTTTCCATATTATTTTTAAGACGGAATTCAGCTCTGCGTCTTTCTTCCGTCAATGAAATTATAAATATATACTGCAGGCTGCAATAATATCAGCCCAACAATCACACCCAGGGGGCTTGCAAACCCCATATAGCACACTACCGCGGCAGCCGCAAATGTAATGATATAGCGGAGCATATACTGCGCGCGCGCATAGTTCTTGGCGTCCTCCGGCTGCATATCCGCCGCCCTTGAAAGGCTCCTTGTCATAGAGAGTATTCTGAAAATACATATAAGCACTCCTATGGCTATGCCAAGCGCCCATTTTATAAGGCTCTCCGCAAAAAACGCGCCCACAATGATGCACACGAGCCCGAGCGCCGCAGTTATGAGCATGAGAGAGTTCCTTGTCTTAATTACTTCCTTTGTCATCATCATCGCTCTCCGAATCCTTAAGTTCCCGTTTTATCTTGTTCATATCTATATAAGTGTCCTTGCCCTTGTAAAAACCGCGCACAAGCATATATACGCTTCTGAAGCCCGCAAGTATGCCAAGCACCGTGAGTATAATAAGGAATATACCCTCCGTGCCGAGAAGCCTGTCTATGGCTCTGCCCGCAAAGAAGCATATGAATATCGGCACCAGCATAGACACCGCAACCTGCGTAAACAAGGCTATCGCCTTTGTAGAGTCCTTGTTCATACTATCACCTAAAATAAATTATATCCCATATCCGAAATAAAATCCTTTTCGGCGCACAATTTATGCGCTTGATACAAACAAAACGGCATATGACCTTCCGTATTTTTCCATATATATAATTTTATCAAAAAAATCTAATATTGTAAATAGTTTTTTATTCATACTGCCATATATTTATGTAAAAAATTTATTATGGCTGTGTTTAATGCCGAACGGTATATGAAAAGCTGACCGAGGGAATTAAAAAAACGGAGCTTTTTAGCTCCGCTCCAGACTGTCGAAAAAGTAAATTTATTTCAAATATAAACCCTTCCACCAACCTTCGGTTGGTCCCCCTTCCCTTAGCCCTAACGGGCTAAAGGACGGCTTATAA
>CANRNM010000020.1 GCA_947631975.1 uncultured Clostridia bacterium | reverse complement strand
ATTTGGGCTCTGCACGAATCCTTCCCTATTTTGACCCAAAATCGTTAACGAGCCTGGCGAGTTTCGCAATTACCTATATTTATTGTTAAATAACGGTTTTAATGTTTTGCAAAACAATAAATGGCAGAGACAACACAATGTCGTCTCTGCCATTTACAATATTAAAGCATATAGAAAAATTTTTTTCAAGAGTAAAAATTTATAAAAATATTTTAATATTTACATTTTGTTTTGTAAAATTTTTCTAGTCTTTATTTTCGGCTTTCAGCCTGTTTTTCAAGTATATTATCAAGCCTTAGCCGAATTGACCTTCTCCGTAAGCGCCTTAAGACCGCTCAATGAAACGATTATGCCGAGTATAAACAGAGCTATTGCAAATGCAAGCTGGAGTATATCTCCGCCCATATTCTGAGTTGTGGCGGTGAAAACGCCCATAGACTTGGTGTAGATAGTTATGCCGAGCATTGAAAGAGTAACTATAAGCATAATTATCATAGGTATCCAAAGCATCCAGCCCTGTCTGTTTGTCTTCTTGAAGAATACCGCGCAGGCGATGAGGGCAAGAGCCGAAAGGAGCTGATTTGCCGAGCCGAACAGAGGCCATATATTCTGATAGCCGACCTTGGCAAGAGCAAATGCAACCGCAAGAGTTGCAATTGTTGAGAAGTACTTGTTTGTACATACCTTTGCAACGGGTCCCAGGTTCTCCTCGTCCGTTCCTGCGTCGATGAAGAATTCCTCAAAGGCAAGTCTGCCTATTCTGGCAACGGAGTCAAGAGATGTAAGAGCGAATGCCGAAACCGAAAGAGTGATAAGCGTTCTGCTTATGTCTGCGGGTACGCCTATTTTAACAAGGAAGCCCGCAACGCCCTCCGCAAAGATCTGGGGCTGTGTCATGTCGGGTATAACTCCGCCGACTGCAACTGCGCCGACTGCTATAAGAGCTATTACAGCAAGCATACTCTCCATAAGCATTGCGCCGAATGAAACGGGGAGCATATTCTTTTCGTTCTTTATCTGCTTTGAAGCCGTGCCCGAGGATACGAGCGAATGGAAGCCCGAAACTGCACCGCAGGCTATCGTTACGAAAAGATACGGGAAAAGCGTCTGTCCGTTAACGGTAAAGCCGTTGAATGCTGCAAGCTCCATTGTGGGATTTGCAACTATAATGCCCAATACTGCCGCAACTATCATGGCTACGAGAAGGTAGCTGTTGAGGTAATCTCTGGGCTGGAGCAAGATCCAAACGGGAGCTATGGAGGCTACCGCAATGTAAATAAATACTATTATGTGCCATGTGCCTGTGCTCATGTATACGGGGAATAAAAGTCCGAGAGCTATACAAGCCACAAGTATAACTACTGCTATGGCGGTATTTATCCACTTGTTGAGCTTGCTCCTTCTTAAGAACACGCCCAAGCCCACAGCAGCTATAATGAATATAACGCTTGTCATGGCTACCTGACCGCCTGCAAGGTTATTGGTTACCTCGCCTGCCTCGCTCACATTAAATCCGTTGAAGGTGTTGCACACAACATCGGCGAAGGCTGCAATAACGAGTATAGAGAACAGCCATGTGAATATCATAAAGAGCTTCTTGCCTATCTTGCCTATATAGAGCTCGATTATGTAGCCTATGGTCCTTCCCTTGTTCTTTACGGATGCGTACATAGAAGCAAAGTCCTGAACGGCTCCGAAGAACACACCGCCTATAAGTATCCACAAAAGCACGGGTACCCAGCCGAAAACAGCCGCCTGTATGGGACCGTTTATGGGACCTGCGCCCGCTATGGATGCAAACTGATGTCCGAACACCACGTTTGTGTCGGCGGGAACATAGTCAACGCCGTCCTCAAGCTCGTAAGCCGGAGTTTTGGCATTTTCGTCAATACCCCAAAGGTTTGCGAGGTATCTGCCGTAAATGAGATAAGCTCCGCCTAATACAACGATTGCAATGATCATCATTACTAAACCACTCACAATGATTTCCTCCTTTATAAAATTGATGATATTTAAGGGCAGACCTAATAATATAGAAAATATTTTTTGTCCGCTCATTTTCATTCACTCTTAATTTTACAACAATTCTACATAAATTACAACAGAAAATTAAGTTTTTTTTGCGTTTTCTTTCCTAAATCAATGTTAAGTGCATTGTTGACAATATATTTCTGCGTGTCGAAAAATATATTTTTACCCTTCAGTTGTTTTGTGGGTGCTTGGTAAGCCTCCCTCGCTGAGGGAGGGGGACCGCCGAAGGCGGTGGAAGGAGTATAATATTGTTAGTTACGCAGGCTCCCTCAGTCGCCCTATGGGCGCCAGCTCCCTCCCGGAGGGAGCCTTTCATGTCGTTCTTTTGTCCACTAAAGCCAAGGGACGGTTACAGAAAGTTTTTTATAAATACTTTTTTGACAGTCTGAAGTGCATTGTTGACAATACATTTTTTTTGGAATATACTTATTATAATGATATTTCACAGCTATGCCGATTTATAAATACACTTAAAAGGAGAACCCATATGAAAAGGCTTAAAAATGCAAACGCCATTATATTCACGGGCGGTATGATAATTCTTTATATTATTGCGGTGGGAATGTTTTCATACCTTTCCGGCAAATACAGCAAGTATATTTCGCCGTATGAGCTTACGGGAGAGGGCTACAGCGAATCTGCGGGCACCATAACGGGATTTGCCGACACCATAAGCCTTTATTTTGAGGGCACGGACGAATTTTCCGTAAACTATCTTGATATAACCGTGGATAAGCTGTCCGAAAAGCCTATGAACGCGGGCGTTTTCTCCGCCGATGAAGAAGGGCAATATAAAAAAATTGCCAACATATACATTGACGAGGGCTACAATGAGGTAAAGATAAAAAACGGAGCGTCATACAGGCTCGACATATACGACGGTAATGCTCTCGACTTTGATTTGAAGGGCATTTCGCTGCGCACCGCGCCGTCTCCTCGCTGTATAATATCAAACAGCATAGTTATATACGCCGTGTTCATGGCTCTTATTCTTTATGTGCTTACAAGGCTCAATGCCTTTGAACGCCTAGGCAATTTCAATTTACCGCAGAGGCTTGTGCTTGGCGCAGAGGCGCTTTTTATGGTATTTTTATTTTTTATAATGCTCTACGGCGCTGCGGACATTCACTTCAAGATATGCTCCTATGCGCTCATACCGCTTGCGGCAGCGGCTTTGGCTCTTATGTATTCGGGACTTAAGGAGGGCAGGCTGAATTCCAAGCTTATTACGCCCTGCGCGCTTATAGCTATGTTTGTGCTTCTGTGCGTTGTGGGCTTCAGAATGGTGTCCGAGCCCAACTCGGACCTCGGCACGGTTTATTACAGCGCTTGGGAGATAGTGGAAGACGGTCATGTGAGCACGGTATTTACGGGCAGTGAAAAGCACAGGTCCTTTTTCGAGGAGTCCAACAACGGCTACTTTATGCACTACACGGCAAACATACCCATACTTGCTCTGCTGGCTCTTTTCTATAAGGTGCTTTCTCTTTTCGGGCTCAACAGCGACAGTCTGCTCTCAAACTATATGAGCATACTGCTCAACATAGCCTTCATAATGGGCTCCGTTATACTCACGCTCAAAACGGCAAAAAACATTTTCGGCAAAAAGGGCAGTTTTGCCGCCCTTGTGATGTGCTTCACATTCGTGCCGTTTTATATAAACGCCTGCCGTTTCTACACGGACACATTGTCAATGCTCTTTGTTGCCGCGTCATTCTATGTATATTCATTGCCGGATGAAAAATTCAAATATACATGGCTCAAATACGCTCTTGCGGGCGTGGCTGTATGCATCGGCGCGCTTATAAAGGGCAGCGTATATATAGTTCTCGTTGCGTTTATGATACATCTTCTGCTTAAGGGACTTAAAAATATCCGCTACTGCGCCGTAATGCTTGCCGTAATAGCAGCGCTCTGCGGCGCATGGGGAGTGTATCTTGACAACTGCTCATGGATAGATATGTCGCAGGAGGAGAGCATGGAGTTTCCTCTTGTGCACTGGATAATGATGGGCATGAACAGAAATGTGGGAGGCGGATACGATCAGAATGACTTTGAATATACGGCTCAATTCCCGTCAAAGGAGGAAAAGAAGGCGGCAGACCTTGAAATGCTGAGCAAGAGGTTTGCCGAGTTCGGCACGGTTAACGGCGCGGGAGATTATCTCTTCAACAAATCCGCGGGAACATGGCTTGAGGGTCAGTTCATGCAGAATGTGCATATGGAATGGGTGCTCAAAAAGGGCGGACTTTTTGACTTCCTGTCAGCCAACAGAGAGTATTACAGCCTGTACAATATATATATAGCAGTATATATATTCTGTCTGTTTGTATTCATCGGTGCGGGGGGGGTATACGCTCTGCACTCTCCGAAGGCGGACTACGGTATGCTTCTTAGGCTCACGCTTCTCGGCGCTATGATATTCTTTATGCTCTGGGAATCCAAATCCAGATATATACTCAATTTTGCGCCCGTGTTCATGCTTTCGGCAGTCTGCGGACTTGAAAGCATAAGCAAGGCTCTTGAAGGGCAAAGCAAGGACAAGTCAAAAGCCTGATGTCCTATATCCCAAATTTCAATATTTACGCCCCTTTCGTCGTTTTGGCAAAAGGGGCTTTATTTGCTATGTATTCATATATTCCAGAACAAAATCCCTCTGCGTTATCGCCTCGTCAAGCTTATTGGCTATGCCCGTGGGCACAAAGCTCCTTGAAAGCGAAAAAAATTCCTCGAGGGTGGACACAAAGCGGTGGGGATATTCCAGCACTATCCTAAGCGCGTCGTAATCGCCGTCGGAAAGCGAGGTATAGCGCGTGTACTTTGCCAGCGTTTCCTCCAGTCCCATGTAGCCCATGCCCTCCCTCTCGGCATAAAAGCAGTTTTTCCTTATATATCTTCCTATGAAAAAGGCTATATCCTCAATGAAGCTTAAATATTTCATATTGTCCCAGTCAATTATGTATGTCCTGCCCTTTTTATATATTATATTGCCCTCCTTGAGCGCTCCGTGGCAGTAGGTGGCGCTGCGCCCGTAGTCCATTTCTTCAAGACGACACAAGAGCTCTCGGCAGCTCTCTATAAGCGCGGAAAACGCCGACAGCCTTTCCTTGTCCCAATAGCGCCTGCCCTTGCTCCTTAAAAGGCGGGATATGCTTTCAAGAGATTTCTGCTTGCTTCTGTACATGTTAAGCGCGTTATTTGTATTTCCCGCGGCGTAGAGCATCTCCTCGCTCATGAGCCTTAAGCCCTTATGCACCCTGCCTATGTCCGAAAGCGCTATGCTGACCTGTGTGTTATTCATAAAATCCAGCTCGTTGGAGCCGAAAAACCTTGTTGCAACATATATTTTGCCGTCCTCCTCGTGATAGGGAAGTCCCTTAGAGGTCGTGCAGTAGGTGTCTATATTGTGTATGCCGTAGTCGTTAAGGCATTGCTTCACCCTGTGTATCTCGTTTATGCCCGAGGGTCTTGGTCTTGCGAGCGAAAGGGAATAAGCGCAGTTTGCGCAGTTGAGCACATAATAATAGCGGTATTTGTATATGTTGAGAGGCGCAATATTGAAATTTTTTGCTATCTCCGCTATATTTTCATACAAAAAAATCACCTCCTTGTGAATAAAACGCTTTTATCCGCCTTATTCACCACACTTTATTCTATGTGTGAGAGGTGATGGTTATGAATTTATTTGTGGCTTTGGCAGTGGCGAAAGTGTTGAATGGGGCTCCTCCATTTTATTTTTTTCTTTATATACCCCCGCTTTTATGTTATAATCAATATATCAACAATGGGAGGTATGAAATGCTTAAGGAAATACTTTTACGGGCGGAGAAGCCTGCGCGATATATAGGAAACGAGATAAACATGGTTAAAAAAGACCCCAAAAAGGCGGACATAAGGATAGCCTTCTGCTTTCCCGACGTTTACGAGGTGGGCATGAGCCATTTGGGGCTTCAGATACTCTATTACTTTCTGAACAGGCGTGAGGACACCTACTGTGAGCGCTGTTTTGCCGTGTGGCACGATATGGAGAAGCTCATGCGGGAGAACGACATTCCCCTCTTTGCGCTTGAAACGGGCGACCCCATAAGGGACTTTGACTTTGTCGCCTTCACTCTGCAATACGAGATGAGCTATACCAACATAATAAATATGCTGGATATGGCAGGCATACCCATATGGTCGAAGGACAGAGGCGAGGACGATCCGCTTGTGATAGCGGGCGGTCCCTGCGCGTACAATCCCGAACCCCTTGCTGAAATTGTGGACATATTCTACATAGGCGAGGGCGAGGTGAGCTATGATGAATTTCTGGATATCTACGCCGAAAACAAGAAAAACGGCGGCACAAAGCAGGATTTTCTGGAGAAATGCCTCAAAATAGAGGGAATATATGTCCCCAAATTTTATGATGTAAATTACAAGGAAAACGGCGAAATAGCCTCTTTTGAGCCAAATCATCCCGACGCGCCCGGGGTCATAAAAAAGGTGATCGTAAAGGACATGGACGATGTGTTCTATCCCGACAAACAGCTTGTGCCCCTCATAGAAACGGTGCACGACAGAGTTACGCTGGAGGTATTCAGAGGGTGCATAAGAGGGTGCAGGTTTTGTCAGGCGGGCTATGTGTACAGACCCGTAAGGGAAAAAAGCTGCGGCAGGCTCACGGAGCTTGCGGACAAGCTTCTCAAAAATTCGGGACACGAGGAAATAAGCCTCATAAGCCTTTCAACGGGCGACTACAGGAGCTTTGAGGAGCTTGCGGACAAGCTTATAGAGAGCTATTCAAAGGACAGCGTGAGCATTTCTCTGCCATCGCTGAGAATAGACGCCTTTTCTCTGGAGCTTATGGAAAGAGTGCAGGCTGTGAGAAAATCGGGGCTGACATTTGCGCCCGAGGCGGGCACGCAGAGATTGAGAGACGTTATAAACAAGGGCATAACAGAGGACGAAATATTAAGCGGCTGCGCCCTTGCCTTTGCGGGAGGCTGGAACAGAGTGAAGCTCTACTTCATGACGGGACTGCCCACCGAAACGGATGACGACCTCATGGGCATAGTAAAGCTCTCCGAGGCGATCGTGGACAAATACTTTGAAATCCCCAAGGAGGACAGGAAGGGCAGACCCGTCTACGTTACGGTCAGCTCCGCCTGCTTCGTTCCCAAGCCGTTCACGCCGTTTCAGTGGTGCGCGCAGTCCACAATAGACGAATTTACAAGAAAACAGCGCCTTGTCAAAACAAGCATGACAAGAAAACAGGTGAAGTACAACTACCACGAACCGCACTTAAGCTCTCTTGAGGGCGTTATGGCAAGAGGCGACAGGCGAGTGGGCAAGGCGATATACAGAGCGTGGGAGCTGGGCGCAAAGTTCGACAGCTGGAGCGAGCTATTCAACTACGGCGCTTGGGTGCAGGCATTCAAGGACACGGGAGTTTCGCCCGAATTTTATGCCAACAGGGAGAGAAGCTACGACGAAATACTGCCGTGGGACCACATATCAATAGGCATAGACAAGAGCTTCTTTATAAAGGAGGCTGAAAAGGCAAAGGCGGGAGAGGTAACTCCCAACTGCCGTAAGGAATGTTCTCACTGCGGAGCGGCGCGTTTCGGAGGAGGTGTGTGCTTTGAATAACGAGGGCGTGAACAACAACATAAAATACAGGCTTGAATTTTCAAAGACCGAAAGAATGATATATATAGGTCATCTCGACCTTCTCAAGCTCTTTCACAGGATAATAAGGCGCGCGGGCATACCCATAGCCTATTCCTGCGGATTCAATCCGCATCAGCTCACTACATTTGCCGTTCCTCTGGCTTTGGGAATAAGCAGTGTGGGCGAGGTGCTCGACATACAGCTCAAAGAGAGGATGGACTGCTCGGAGCTGACCGAAAGGCTGAACGGCGTTCTTCCCGAAGGCATTGAAATATTGCAGAGCATAGAGCTTGAAAGCTCTGCGGACAACTGCGCCTCGGCTCTCAGATACGCCGACTACTGCGTTATGTTCGACGGTAAGCTAAAGGGCATAGAAAAAATCGCAGACGATATTCTTTCCTCGGAGGAAATAAATATAGAGCGCACCGTAAAGAAAAAGACAAAGACCGTAAATATCCGCCCTCTCATAAGGAGCATAATATGCGACAACGACGGAGAGAACACGGAGCTTTATATAAACATCGCCGCGGGAAGCCAAGGAAATCTAAAAATAGACGTACTTCTGGAATATATCTGCTCAAGGCTGGGAAAGGAATTTTGCTTTGAAAAAACGGATATATTGAGAGGCACCATGTATACCGAATACAAGGGGGAGCTTTTGCCGTTATGTCTGGAAGAAGAATTTATGTAGACTGCCGTTCGCCCTTTTACAGAGCCGCCTACACGGAGGACGGCAGGCTGAGCGAGCTTATACTTGAGGATAAAAACAACACCGTGCTGCCCGGAAATATATACATTGGCAGGATAGAAAGGGTCATGCCCTCGGGCTTTGCCTTTGTGGACATAGGCGAAAAGGAGCCCGTATTTATGCAGCTCGGTCCGGACAACACCATAAGGGGAAGTAAGGTAAAGGGAAATACAGAGCTTCCCGTTCAGGTGATAAAGGAGGGCTACGACGAAAAGCGTGCCGTTGTGTCAGCCGACATAAGCCGAAACGGAAAATACTGCGTTGTCATAGACGACGGAAAGAACAGCGTAGGCATATCCGCCAAGATAACCGACGCCGAAAAAAGAAAAATGCTCTCGGACTGCGTAAAGGATGTATCCGACGAATACAGCATAGTCGTGCGCACCGCGGGCAAGGACGCCGAGCCCTCCGCCGTAACGGAGGAAGCGAGGGAGCTTTGCTCCGAGATGAGAAAAATGCTCCAAAAAGCCGAGTACACAAAGGCTCCCGCCCTTTTGTACAGAGAGGACAGCCCGCTTTTCAAGCTGCTCAGGGACATAGGCGGAGAGGACTGCGCCGTTTTGGTAAACGACGAAAGGGACTTCAAAAAAATAAAGGAACGCTATTCCGACACGGAGCTTTACACGGGAGATATACCCTTATTTATGAACTTCGGCATAGAAAAAGAGGTAAACGAGCTTTTCCGCAGAAAGATATGGCTAAAAAGCGGGGGCTATATAGTAATAGACGAGACCGAAGCCATGACCGTGATAGATGTTAACAGCGGAAAGGCGCAGAATGTGGACAGGCTTTTCAATATAAACTGCGAGGCGGCTAAGGAAGCGGCAAGGCAGATAAGGCTCAGAAATTTAAGCGGTATGATAATAATAGACTTTATAAATATGAAGTCCAAGGAGGAAAAGGAAAGGCTCTATTTCCTGCTCAAGGACGAGATCAAAAAGGACAGGGTGCGCTCCCACATAGTGGGAATGACGGAGCTGGGACTTATGCAGCTTACAAGGCAGAAAATAAGAAAGCCCCTAAGCAGATATATTTATCACACCTGCCCCATGTGCGGAGGTCTGGGCGCCATAAAGGAAAAGGAGCTCGTGGCTGACGACATCATATCTCATATTATAAACATACTTTCAACGGGCTATTATAATGAAATAACTCTCTCGGCAAATGCCCAAATACTGGAAACGGCACGCCCCGGCATAGAGGCTCTTGAAGAAAAATATAACGCAAAAATACGGCTTAAATGCATAAATACAAGCCGTTTTGATTGGTACGAAACAGAGAAAAGTCGAATTTAAGGCAGTTTTACTTGACAAGTAACAAAAAAAGTAATAAAATAAGTATGTAGCATGAAGGCTCGTGTGTATATGTGCATTATTACATATGTCCTTCACTCATGTTTAAAGTAATCAGAAATTCAATCCTTAATTAGCTGCTAAGGATTGGTTTCTGCTTTACTTTATTTGTATGTAAAAATAAATATCCCCTTGGGATATATGGACTTTGACAATTAAATAGGAGGTGTTCAGACTGGATACGTTAACTTTGATTTGGTTAGGTATCGTCTTTGCTTCCGTTTTGATTTCATTGATAATAGGTATATTTATAGGTAAATATATCAGAAAGAAATTTGCCGAGGCTGAAATAGGCTCTGCCGAAAGAGAAGCCGAGAGCATAAAGCTTGAAGCCAGAAAGGCCGCCGAGGCTGCCAAGAAGGAGATACTTCTTGAAGCCAAGGAGGAAGCGCTCAAGACAAAGAATGAAGTTGAAAAGGAATGTAAGGACAGAAAAAATGAGGTACAGCGCCTTGAAAAAAGGATCACTCAGAAAGAAGACGCCATAGACAAAAAGACCGCCTCTCTCGAAAAGAAGGAGGAACAGCTCAACTCAAAGCTGGAATCCGCCGAGCAGAAGCACAGAGAGATAGAAGCTCTCAGAGAAAAACAGCTCAAAGAGCTTGAGAGAATATCGGGTCTTACGACGGAGGAAGCCAAGGAATATATCCTCGAGAGCGTCAAGGATGAGGTAAAGCACGAAACTGCTGTTATGATCAAGGAAATGGAAGCCAACGCCAAGGCGGAGGCGGACAAGAATGCGAAGGAAATAATAGCCGACGCCATTCAGCGCTGTGCGGCAGACCATGTTGCGGAGACAACTGTGTCTGTGGTCAACCTGCCCAATGACGAAATGAAGGGCAGAATAATAGGACGAGAGGGAAGAAACATAAGAACTCTCGAACAGTTGACAGGCATTAACTTTATTATCGACGACACACCGGAGGCTGTCATATTGTCGGGCTTCGGAGCTCTCAAGCGCGAGATAGCGCGCATAGCTCTTGAAAAGCTCATAATAGACGGCAGAGTTCATCCGGGAAGAATAGAGGAAATGGTTGACAAGGCCAGGACGGAAGTCGAGGCCGCTATTAAAGAGGCGGGAGATAATGCGACATTTGAAACGGGTGTGCATGGTCTTCATCCCGAATTGGTTCGTCTTTTAGGTAAGATGAAATACAGAACAAGTTATGGACAAAATGTGTTACAACATTCCATAGAGGTTTCCCATTTATGCGGTGTCATGGCTGCGGAGCTGGGCGAGGATGTCATTCTTGCCAAAAGAGCGGGTCTGCTTCATGACATAGGCAAAGCTATAGATCAGGATATGGAAGGGACCCATATCGAGCTTGGAGCTGCGCTGTGCAGAAAGTATAAGGAGTCGGCTACAGTCATTAATGCTGTTGAAGCTCACCATGGAGATGTGGAGCCCAAGAGCATCATTGCTGTATTGGTGCAGGCTGCCGATGCTATTTCTGCTGCCAGACCGGGAGCCAGAAGCGAAACTCTTGAAACATATATTAAGCGTTTGCAGTCCCTTGAAGGCATTGCAGACTCATTCAGCGGAGTTGAAAAATCGTTCGCAATTCAAGCAGGCCGTGAATTGCGGGTTATGATAGTACCTGAAAAGGTATCTGATGATGATATGGTTTTGATGGCAAGAGATATTGCCAAGAAGATCGAAAATGAGCTCGAGTATCCGGGCAACATCAAAGTAAATCTCATTAGAGAAACCAGGGCGGTTGAATACGCCAAATCTTCTAAAGCCAATTAATTAAAGAAAAGAAGCCGAAAAATCGGCTTCTTTTTTTCTCCTTGACATTTTTTTATAAATATGTTATATTCAATTTAATGTATTTCCGCAGTGAAAAGGACCTTCATTAAGCCCTCTGCCGTTACGTTCAGAGAGTCTGCCGTCAGGTGCGAGGCAGTCAGCAGGCGTTGGGTCAACTACAGCCTTGGAGCGGAAAGGGGCGGACCCCTTACAGTCCGAAGAGGCAGATGTTTTTCTGTGAATTAAGGTGGTAACACGGGTATTCTCGTCCTTTGGTGAGAATATCCTTTTTTTATTAAAGCCATAAAAAACGGGAGGTTTTATGATGACGATTTTTGACGAATTAAAGGCAAGGGGATTACTTGCGCAGTTAACCGACGAAAAGGAGATAAAGGAGCTCATAAACGCGGGCAAGGCTACGTTTTATATAGGCTTCGACCCCACTGCGGATAGTCTGCATGTGGGTCATTTCATGGCGCTTTGCCTCATGAAAAGGCTTCAGATGGCAGGCAACAAGCCCATTGCCCTTCTGGGCGGCGGCACGGCTATGGTCGGCGACCCTTCGGGCAGGACGGATATGCGCCAAATGATGACAAAGGAAACAATACAGCACAATGTGGAGTGCTTCAAAAAGCAGATGTCGCGCTTTATAGATTTCTCGGACGGCAAGGCTATACTTGTCAACAATGCCGACTGGCTTCTGGATCTCAACTATGTGGAGCTTTTAAGGGATGTCGGCGCGCATTTCAGCGTAAACAGGATGCTCACCGCGGAATGCTACAAGCAGAGAATGGAAAAGGGACTTTCCTTCCTTGAGTTCAACTATATGATAATGCAGAGCTACGACTTCTACGAGCTCTACAGAAAATACGGCTGCAATATGCAGTTCGGCGGCGACGACCAGTGGAGCAATATGCTCGGCGGTACGGAGCTTATAAGGCGCAAGCTCGGCAAGGATGCTTACGCCATGACTATTACCCTTCTCCTCAATTCCGAGGGCAAAAAGATGGGCAAAACTCAGTCGGGCGCAGTATGGCTCGACCCCGACAAGACATCGCCCTATGACTTCTATCAGTACTGGAGGAATGTTGCCGATGCGGATGTTCTTAAGTGCTTAAGGATGCTCACCTTCCTGCCCCTCGAGCAGATAGACGAGATGGACAAGTGGGAGGGTTCTCAGCTCAACAGGGCTAAGGAAATACTTGCCTATGAGCTTACAAGCCTTGTGCACGGCGAGGACGAGGCAAAGAAGGCGGAGACCGCGGCAAAGTCGCTTTTCGGCGGCGGAGTAGCGGCAGGCTCCGTGCCCACCACGGAGATAGAAAAGGCAGAGCTTGGCGAAGGCATAAGCATTATAGAGCTTCTTGAAAAGTGTGAGCTCATACCCTCCAGAGGCGAGGGCAGAAGGCTCATACAGCAGGGCGGCATAAAGGTGAACGGCGAAAAGGTAAGCGACATAGGCTTTACCGTTTCGGAGGATATGTTTGACGATGAAGGCACGGTGATGGTGCAGAAGGGCAAGAAGGTACACCACCGCGTAAAGCTGGTGTAAGCGCCGTTTTTATGAGGTGAATCATATGCTTGAATTTCTCTATCCCCGCGAATATCTCGCCTCCGTGCGTGAGGTAACGCCCGAAAAGCTCCGCGCTCTCGGCATAGACACGCTTCTTTTCGATATAGACAATACCATAGTGCCCTATTGGATAAGGACGCCCGACGAAGGCGTAAAGGCGTATTTCAAGACATTGAAGGACGGCGGAATAAAGGCGGGCGTGCTCTCAAACAGCAGGGAGGAAAGGAGCCGCGATTTCTGCGCGCCCTTGGGCATACCCTATGTATACAGAGCGGGAAAGCCCGGCATAGGCGGGTTTAAAAAGCTTATTGAAAAAATGGGCTCCTTACCGCAAAAAACCGCCCTCGTGGGCGATCAGATATTCACGGATGTGTGGTGCGCCAACAGAGCGGGAGCCTATTCCATACTCGTTAAGCAGGTGAGCCCCAAGGACGAGCTTATAACGGCGCCCAAAAGACCATTTGAAAAAATAGTTGTAAAAATGTATCTTAGAAGAGAGGCAAAAAAATGAAAAATGTCAATACATCGGTAAACGGCTCCACGGAGGTATACGCCGTGATAGGCTGTCCCATAAGCCACAGCTTCAGCCCCGTTATACACAACACAATGGCTGAAAGGCTCGGCAGAAATTTCATATATACGGCTCTTAGGGTCGAGCCCGAGGCGCTTGAAAGCGCGGTAAAGGGCGCTTATGCTCTGGGCATAAGGGGCATCAATGTTACGGTTCCCCACAAAAAAGCCGTCATGGATATGCTCTGCGCCATAGACAAAAGAGCGCTTGCCGTGGGCGCAGTGAATACGCTCAAATACACCGAAAACGGCTACGAGGGCTACAATACCGATGTTATAGGCTCATATTACGCCCTCAAAAATGCCGGCTATGACATAAGGGACAAAGCCGTTCTTCTCACGGGAGCGGGAGGCGCGGGAAACGCCTGCGCGGTCATGGCTTGCGACAGCGGATGCAGGAGCCTTACCATAGCCAACAGGACTGTTGAAAAGGCGGAGGAGCTTGCCGATAATTTAAGGAAGCATTATTCCTGCGATATAAATACCATGAGGCTTGCCGACATACATAGCCTTGAAAAATGCGACATCATAATAAATGCCACGACCCTCGGCTTCGGCGACAAAAGGGCGCTCACGCCCATAGAGGACAGGAGCTTTTTCAAAGATAAGGGCGTGGAGTTCGTCTTTGATGTGATATATCCCAAAACAAGGCTTTTGAACGAAGCCGAGGAGGAGGGAATACCCACGCTTGCGGGCTTCGATATGCTCGTATATCAGGCGCTTGCAGCCGAGGAAATATGGTTCGGCGAGAAATTCGACATAGACACGCAGAAGGAAATTTGCGCGCTTTTGTGGGAATATTACAAGGAGAATATGTAATGGAAAGAAATATTGTGCTCACGGGCTTTATGGGAAGCGGAAAAACAAGCGTAGGCAAGAGGCTTTCAATGGAGCTCAAAAGAGAATTCATAGATATGGACGACTTCATAGTAACAAAGGAAGGAATGTCCGTGAACGAAATATTCGCCCAAAAGGGCGAGGTGTATTTCAGAGAGCAGGAAAGAGAGCTCTGCGCGCGGTTTTCGCAGCCCAAAAGCAAGATAATAGCCACGGGCGGAGGCGTTATAAAAAACGACGA
Organism: uncultured Clostridia bacterium; assembly: GCA_947631975.1. Taxonomy (GTDB): domain Bacteria; phylum Bacillota; class Clostridia; order Lachnospirales; family CAG-274; genus Gallispira. The sequence goes on along the minus strand of CANRNM010000020.1, from coordinate 8,791 downwards.
AAATATGAAAAATCTCAAAAGCGGCGGCACCGTGTTCTATTTTAAGTCCACGCCCGAACGCATAGCCTACAATCTGCGCTTTGACAATACCCGTCCTCTGCTCGCAGGGGACAATAAGGAGGAAAAAATAAGAAGCCTCATGCTCGAAAGAGAACACCTCTACGAAAAATACGCCGACATAATAATAGATGTGAGCAATATCGACATAGAAGCCACACTGAATGAGATAAAAAGACGAGTAAAATAAAAATCGCCCAAAGGGGCGATTTTTTTGTGTGTCGATAAAACATCTGTTGCATGAAATTTTGCGGGCGGATAATGGCTGCCCGTTTGTAACATTTTATATATTTTGACTTTTTCGACAGACTGAAACGGGCTGAGGAGACCTCAGCCCGTTTTACGTTATTTTTATTATTTCTTTCTGTTAACATAAGTAGTGTGCAGCAGTTTATGCGCCTTCTCCGAGCCCGGAGCGCCGAAGTACTCGTCATAGACCATCTTTATGACGGGGCTTTCGTGCGACTTTCTTATGCTGTTGTTCTTGTCGGAGGTGTAGAGCACTTCCGAACGCAGAGCCTTAAGGTCGACATTATTCCTTACGCTGTCGCTCTGTATGGGCTGACCGCCGCCGTTTATACAGCCGCCGGGACAAGCCATGACCTCTACGAACTGATAGTCCTTCTTGCCGCTCTTTATGTCCTCTATCACCTTTCTTGCATTTGCAAGACCCGAAGCAACGGCAACATTCACCTTCACTCCGCCTACGGTGTAGGTAGCTTCCTTAACGCCCTTCTGACCTCTCACTTCAACAAAGTCCGTTATTTCAAGGCTTTCGTCGAGTATATGAGCCGCAGTTCTAAGAGCTGCCTCCATAACGCCGCCCGTAGCGCCGAATATCTCGCCGCCGCCGCTGGCTGTTTCGAAGGGATCGTCAAATTCTTCGTCCTCAAGAGATGTGAACATTACGCCCGCTTCCTTTATCATGGAGCCGAGCTCTCTTGTGGTGAGGGATACGTCCACATCGGGCATACCGAGAGCGAACTGTTCCTCTCTTGTAACCTCAAATTTCTTTGCGGTACAGGGTATTATACTCACTACAAAGAGGTCCTTGGGGTCTATGCCCTCCTTCTCACAGTAATAGCTCTTTAAAACTGCGCCGAACATCTGCTGAGGCGATTTACAGCTGGATACATTGGGTATGAACTCGGGATAGTAATGCTCGAGGAATTTTACCCAGCCCGGACAGCAGGATGTAAACATCGGCAGAGTGCCTCCGTTTTTAACTCTCTCTATAAATTCGTGAGCCTCTTCCATTATGGTAAGGTCGGCTGTGAAGTTCATATTGAAAACCTTGTCTACGCCGAGCCTTCTTGCCGCAGCCACCATTTTGCCCTCAACATCGGTGCCGGGAGCCATGTCGAAGCACTCGCCGAGAGTTGCTCTTATAGAAGGAGCGGTAAAAAGCACTACCTTCTTGTCGGGGTCTGCGATAGCCTCCCATACCTTGGAGGTCTGGCTCTTTTCGGTGAGAGCGCCTACGGGGCAGGCAACCACGCACTGACCGCAGCCAACGCAGGGAGCGTCGTTCAGGCTCTCTTCAAAGGCACAGCCCACATGGACGTTGTAGCCTCTCCTTATTGCGCCTATTACGGAAACGGACTGGAGCTTCTTACAAGCGGCAACACAGCGCATACACTTTATACACTTGCTGTTGTCCCTTATGATGTAGGGCGACTTGTCGTCGACCTCGGGAAACTCCTCGTCGCCCGAAAATCTGTCCTCGTCGACATTGTATTCGAGCGAGAGCTTCTGGAGCTCGCAGTGGTTATTCTTGGGGCATGAAAGACATTTCTTGTTGTGGCTCGAAAGTATGAGCTCAAGAGTCGTCTTTCTGGATTTTCTTACGGCGGGAGTGTTCGTGAGCACCTCCATGCCCTCCTCAACGGGATAAACGCATGAAGCCACAAGACCTCTCCTGCCCTTTATTTCAACAACGCACACTCTGCACGCGCCTATGCAGTTCACATCCTTGAGATAGCAGAGCGTGGGTATTTCTATGTTGGCTTCTTTTGCAGCCTGCAAAATAGTGTAGCCTTCAGGCACCGTTACGGGAATACCGTTTATTTTTAAGCTTACTGTATTTTCCATTTTAGCACCCTCCTTACTTCTTCTCTATTGCGCCGAACTTACAGTTCTGCATACATACGCCGCACTTTATACACTTGTTTTGGTCGATAACATGAGCTTCTCTCACCTTGCCGGTGATAGCGCCTGCGGGACAGTTTCTTGCGCAGAGAGTACAGCCCTTGCACTTGTCGGCTATTATCTCATAGTGCAGTAGCGATTTGCATACGCCTGCGGGACACTTCTTGTCGTTTATGTGCGCAAGGTATTCGTCCTTGAAGTATCTCATGGTGGAGAGTACGGGGTTGGGAGCCGACTGACCCAAAGCGCAGAGTGAGGATGACTTCATATGCATAGCAAGCTCCTCTATCTTTTCAAGGTCCTCGGGCTCGCCCTTTCCGGATGTTATCTTTTCAAGCAGCTGTATGAGCCTTCTTGTACCTATACGGCAGGGCGTACACTTTCCGCAGGACTCGTCAACGGTGAAGTCAAGATAGAACTTTGAAATATCCACCATACAGGTGTCCTCGTCGAGAATTATAAGTCCGCCCGAGCCCATCATGGAGCCGAGAGCTATAAGGCTGTCGTAGTCGATAGGCGTGTCTATATGCTCTGCGGGTATACATCCGCCCGAGGGTCCGCCCGTCTGGGCAGCCTTGAACTTCTTGCCGTTGGGTATGCCGCCGCCTATTTCTTCAACTATCTCGCGAAGCGTAGTGCCCATGGGTATCTCCACAAGACCTACGTTCGTTATCTTTCCGCCGAGGGCGAATACCTTAGTACCCTTTGAGCCCTCCGTGCCTATGCTGCTGTACCATTCGGAGCCCTTTAATATTATCTGAGCTATGTTCGCGTTTGTTTCTACATTGTTAAGTATGGTCGGCTTTCCGAAAAGACCCTTTACGGCAGGGAAGGGAGGACGCGGACGAGGCTCGCCTCTGTGTCCTTCTATTGACGTCATAAGAGCGGTCTCCTCACCGCATACAAATGCGCCTGCGCCAAGTCTTATTTCTATATCGAATGAAAAATCAGTGCCGAAGATATGCTCGCCCAGAAGTCCGTATTCCTTAGCCTGGTCTACGGCTATCTGAAGCCTTTTAACGGCTATGGGGTATTCCGCTCTCACATATACGTAGCCCTTCTGCGCGCCAATGCTGTAGCCCGCTATTGCCATGGCCTCTATCACGCAGTGGGGGTCGCCCTCGAGTATGGAACGGTCCATGAATGCGCCGGGGTCGCCCTCGTCGGCATTACAGCATACATACTTTATGTCGCCCTCGGCAGCCTTTGCAAAAGCCCACTTCTTGCCCGTGGGGAAGCCGCCGCCGCCTCTGCCGCGCAGTCCCGATTTGAGCACCTCGTCTATTACCTCGTCGCCCGTCATCTGCGTAACGGCTTTGGCAAGAGCTTGGTAGCCGTCCACCGCTATATATTCCTCTATCTGCTCGGGGTCGATAACGCCGCAGTTTCTAAGCGCAACTCTCATCTGTTTTTTGTAGAAATTGGTCTCGTTGAGCGAGAGTATGCTGCCGTCGGAGTGTACCGTTTCCTGATAGAGATATTCCTTTACGACATTTCCGTCCCTGAGATGCTCCTCAACTATTCTTTCAACGTGTTCGGGAGTCATCTGGCTGTAGAAGCAGCCCTCGGGATAAACTATCATTATGGGACCCAAGGCGCAGAGACCGAAACAGCCTGTCTTTACAACAAGTATCTCATCCTCGAGCCCGTGCTTCTTGAGCGAGGCTTCGAGAGTGTCCACTACCTTGTGAGAGCCCGATGAAGTACAGCCCGTACCTCCGCAGATGAGCACCTGCTTTCTGTAGCCTGTCTTTTGGGCGAGCTTTTCGCCCTCCTCCTTTATGACCTTACGAACCATCACAAGCTCTCTTTTGGATTCTCTTATTTCGTTGAGCTGTTCTATAGTCATCATTGAGCCTCACCTGCCTTATCGTTATTCATGTATTTTGCAAGGACCTCGTCCACCTTTTCGGGAGTCATCCTGCCGTATACCTCGTCGTTTACCATCATTACGGGAGCAAGACCGCAGGCACCCACGCAGCGCGTAGAATCGAGCGAGAACATACCGTCCTCCGTGCACTCTCCGCTCTTTATGCCGAGCTTCTGCTCTATTGCCTCAAGTATCTTGTCGGCGCCCTTTACATAGCACGCTGTGCCCAAGCACACGCTTATTCTGTTCTCACCCTTCGGAGTGAGAGAAAACTGTGAGTAAAATGTCGCCACGCCGTATACCTCCGAGAGAGATATACCAAGTCCTTCCGCTATCATGCTCTGAACCTCGTAGGGCAGGTAGCCGTAAATTTCCTGAGCTCCCTGAAGCACGGGCATAAGTCCGCCCGGCTGGTCATGGTGTTCCCTTATGACAGCCTTAAGCTGTTCTTCCTGCTCAGCCGTACCGTTGAAAGCATGAACCGTTTTCTTTTCCATAAGAACCTCCTTAAATATTGTTGCTTAAAATGTTATCTTTGAACACTTTTGAAAGTAATCTATAATAAGGCTGTACGAGCCTTAACCACGGTAAATTCTATGTCTGCCGATGTGAATTATTGATAAAATCATGACAAACACAATAATCATTATACTACAAAAAGTCGAAATATACAACAATTTTAAAATTAAGTTTTTGTTTTTATGTGTAACAAATTTGTAAAGCGCAGAAAATACGGAATTTGTGCATAAAATGAAGGCTAAGGCTTCATTTTTTGAGCTTGGAAGGGCTTAAAACTGTCTGTCGGAATGTTGATTTTGCAGGAAAAAGGGACATGGATTTCTGAAATTTAAACATATATTGAAGAAATGGAGGCTTAAGTTTGTGCATTATGCTCACACTCATTCGGGGAGGGGCGTAAAAATGACTTAGCATATATCCGCTTTGCCCTGTTATTTCGTTGTTTTTAACAAATATGTGCTTTAGTTAAATAAAAATTTACTTTTCTATTGACAAAATTTTACTCTGAATTTATAATAATTAGTGTCAGAGAGGACACGGAATATAAACGTGTCCTTAATTATTTTAAAACAAAAAACATAATGCAAGGAGGTTTTTTTCATGAAAAAGAAAATTACGGCAGTTGCTTTGGTACTTGCTATGACTGCAGCGGCTATGCTCACGGGCTGCGGAGGAGCAGCCGATACAGCGACGGAGGGAGAGAGCGCATCGGCTTCGGGCGATGTCATCAAAATAGGCGCTCTTGAGCCTATCACGGGCGGTATGGCAGCAGGCGGCGCAATGGAGATAGAGGGCTTTGAGATTGCTCAGTCCGAAAGACCCACTGTTACCGTAGGCGGCAAGGAATATACAATAGAAATAGTAAAGGCAGACAACAAGTCGGATAAGGTAGAGGCAGCAAACGCAGCCACTAAGCTTATAGAGGAGGATCAGGTATCCGTTATACTCGGTTCATATTCGTCCACACCTTCGCTCGGAGCTTATGACGTAGTAAGAAACGGCAATGTTCCCGCTATCGGCGTAAGCTGTACAAATCCCGCCGTTACCGAGGGCAACGACAATTACTTCAGAGTTTGCTTCATTGACCCCTATCAGGGCAGCGTAATGGCTAACTATGCTTACAACACTCTCGGCGCTAAGACGGCAGCCGTAACAACGGAGCAGGGCAACGATTACTCCGTAGGTCTTGCGCAGTATTTCAAGGAAGAATTTGAAAAGCTCGGCGGTACCGTTTACGAGGCAGCCTATCAGACAGGCGACCAGGACTTCAACGCCCAGATAACAAGCCTTAAGGCAAATAACCCCGACGTATTCTTCGTTCCCGGCAACTTCACGGAGGCGGCTATGTTCATCAAGCAGGCTAAGCAGGCAGGCGTTGAGGTTCCCATGATCGGCGGAGATACATACGAGGTTCAGGAATTCCTTGATGTAGCCGGCGCAGAGGCAGAGGGCGTAGAGTTCTCCGCTTTCTTCGATGCAGACGCAGAGCTCACTCCTCTTACAAAGGAATTTGTTACAAACTACAGAAATAACAACAACGGCAACGACCCCGCAGGCGTTACTGCTCTTGCATATGACGCTTATATGCTCGCCTGCGACGCTATAGAGGCAGCCGATTCGGCAGACCCCGTGGCTATAAGGGACGCTCTTGCACAGGCTGATTTCACGGGCGTTACGGGTCCCGTTAAGTTTGACGAGAACGGCAACCCCACAAAGGCAGCCGTTATAAAGAAGGTAGAAGGCGGTAAGTTCGTTTACGCAGACGCAGTAACCGTTCCCGCAGAGTAATACCGGTTTAAGTAAAACAAAAGGCTCCCTCTATGAGGGAGCTGGCGCCCGGAGGGCGACTGAGGGAGTATGTGTTATGAACAGTTTTTCTCCCTCCGTCAGGCTAACGCCTGACACCTCTCAGCACTTTCGGCTGCGCCGAAAGCCGCACTCCGTGCGTCCGACTTTCTTGTCGGTGCAAACCTTCAAGAGGGAGGCTTAAATTTAATAAACACACTTATTTGGGGGTACGGTTCCCGTACCTCCGATTTTTTAAGTATTTCAAAATTGCGCACACTTATAGGAAGGAAACTTTGAAATACTTAAAACGCATAAAAAAATTATTCGGAAAGGCAGTGATTTTATGTTTGTAATGCCCACTGTGGAAGTGCTGCTGCAGCAGATATGCAACGGTTTGCTCTTAGGCTCGCTCTTTGCTCTTGTTGCCGTGGGCTACACCATGGTTTACGGTATATTGAGACTCATCAACTTTGCGCATTGCGATATATTCATGATGGCGATGTACATAGCGTTTTTCACCGTTGCGGCTGATTTCAGATGGTGGATAATAAGCTTTGTTATAGTTGTCGCTCTTACGGCTGTGCTGGGTATGGGCGTTGAAAAGGTGGCTTATGCCACGTTAAGAGCGCAGGACGCGCCTAAGATATCCATGCTCATTTCGGCAATAGGCGCTTCCTATCTGCTTGAAAATCTTGCGACGGTCATATTCACGGGAAAGCCCAAGAACTTCCCGCAGATACCGTTTTTTGTGGATATGATGCAGTTCGGCTCCATAAGACTTCAAAGACTTGCCATAATAGTGCCTATCACAACGATAGTTATTATGGCTGTGCTTCTTCTCATAATAAACAAGACAAAGGCGGGTATGGCTATGAGAGCCGTATCAAAGGATCTAGAAACAGCCAAGCTCATGGGTATAAACGTAAACGGCACGATATCCGTTACATTTGCCATAGGCTCCGCCATTGCGGCTGTGGGCGCCATACTCTGGGGACTCAAGTACCCTCAGATATCGCCCCTCGTAGGCGTTATGCCGGGTCTTAAGTGCTTCATAGCGGCGGTCATAGGCGGTATAGGCAATGTAAAGGGCGCCGTTATAGGCGGTATAATACTGGGCTTTGTGGAGGTAATGGCTGTTACGTTCTTCCCGTCCATATCGGCTTATAAGGATATTTTTTCGTTTGTAATACTCATTGGCATACTGTTGTTCAGACCTAACGGTCTTATCGGCGAGAAGATCGCCGAGAAGGTCTGAGGAGGTGAACGGCATGAAAAAAACAATGAACAAAAGGAATCTCATACTCAATATAGTTGCCATAGCCGCTCTCATAGGCTTTATAATATGGGCGGAGGAGAGCAGGAGCTTCGGCGCTTACAATCAGAGAATATTCAAGACCTGCTGTATCTACGCCATCTGCGCTCTTTCCATGAATATGGTGAACGGCTTTACGGGTCTTTTCTCACTCGGTCAGCCGGGCTTTATGGCAATAGGCGCTTATGTTACGGCGTTTCTGACGGTTTCGGCGCAGGATAAGCTTTCTATCTATAAGATAGTGCCCATTTCGGAGAGCATGGCTAATATGCATCTTCCGTTTTTTGCAGCCCTCATACTGGGCGGAATAGTGGCGGCTGTGTTTGCCTTTTTCATAGGCTTCCCCGTCCTTAGGCTAAGGGGCGATTATCTCGCCATAGCCACTCTGGGATTTTCGGAGATAATAAGGATATTCATTACGAACGCGCAGGGCATAACGAACGGCCCCACGGGCATAAACAGAATACCCAATACATATATGAACCTCTATGTAGTCTGCGGTATACTCGCGCTCATAGTGATATTTATACTTGCAATGATGAAAACGAGCTACGGCAGGGCGCTTCTTGCCATTCGCGAGGACGAGGTCGCGGCGGAGGCTATGGGTATAAACCTTTTCAAGCATAAAATGCTTGCCTTCGTGCTGAGCGGATTTTTCGCGGGCATAGGCGGAGGACTTCTCGCCTCGCTCGTAGGCGCCATAGGTCCCGACCAGTTCAAGTTCACCGTGGCTTATGAGATACTTCTTATGGTCGTGCTCGGCGGACAGGGCTCCGTATCGGGCTCCGTTGCGGGTGCGTTCGTAGTCAGGATAGCGCTTGAAAAGCTTAGATTTCTGGATGAACCCATCGACTTCGGCTTCTTTAAATATCCCGGCATAGGCGGTATGAGAATGGTCGTGTTCTCGGTGCTCCTCATGCTCGTTATAATACTCTGGAGAAAGGGTATATTCGGCAGCAAGGAATTCAGCTGGGACAGAATATTCGGCTTCTTTGCCAAGTTCAAAAAAGCCCCCGAAAAGGCAATGTCATCAACTTAAGGACATATCACATCAATGTTTTTGATTTTGCGAAAATTTCACGAAGGGGTGCTTAGGT
>CANRNM010000019.1 GCA_947631975.1 uncultured Clostridia bacterium | reverse complement strand
GCTTTTTGGCTGTGCGTCCGTCTATGAGCACACAGCCCGCAGCTATAAGCTGCTGCGCCTTGGCGCGGGATATATTCATGCTGTCCTTTAGGTGAACGTCAAGTCTTTTATCGGGCATTTTCGTTCTCGCTTATTATTTCGGTCATTTTTTGATATATTTTGTCGGCGGACATATTATATCTGTCAAAGAGAAGCTCTCTCTTGCCGTGCTCCACATAGAGGTCGGGGAAGGCAAAGCTGTGTATCACATTGTCGCCAAGTCCGTGTTCGCACAATCTCTGCGAAATGAGAGAGCCGAAGCCTCCCGAATAGATATTGTCCTCCATTGTGAATATATATTCATAGTTCTTGGCAAGGTCGTCTATCATTGCGCCGTCTATGGGCGAGGCAAAGCGCGCGTTTATAAGCGTGGGATTATATCTCGCCTCTATGAGCTTGCCGTATATCTCCGCAGCCTCGTCCATCATTGCGCCGTAGCTCACAAGAGCTATTTTTTCGCCCGAGTATATATATTCCGCCTTGCCGTATTCTATAGGCGCGTGAGCCGCAGCCATTATATCCGAAGCCGTGCCTCTGGGATATCTTATAGCGCAGGGACCGTTGTGATTTATGGCAAATTCAAGCATTTCCTCCAGCTCGTGCTTATTCTTGGGCGCAAGCACGGTGAGATTTGGTATATGCGACAGGAACGAAACATCGTAAATTCCCTGATGAGTCTCGCCGTCATCGCCCACTATGCCCGCTCTGTCTATGGCGAAAATGACATGCAGATTTTGTATGCACACATCATGTATTATCTGGTCGTAAGCTCTCTGTAAAAATGTGGAGTATACCGCAAAAACGGGTATATATCCTCCCTTTGCAAGACCCGCCGCAAATGTTACGGCGTATTCCTCCGCTATTCCCACATCAAAGAAGCGCTGGGGATAGAGCTTTTCAAAACCGCAAAGGCAGGTGCCTATGGGCATTGCCGCCGTTATGGCACATATTTTTTTATTCGAAGCCGCAAGACTTACTATCTTGCTGCCGAATACATCCGAATAGGTCTCGGGCTTTTTGTCGTTTTTGACTATGCCCACTCTGGCATCGAAGCTTCCCACGCCGTGGTATACGCTGGGCATATTTTCTGCGGGCTTATAGCCCTTGCCCTTTTTTGTCATAACATGTATGAGCACGGGCACATCGAGCTTTTTGGCTTTGTTGAAAACATTTACAAGCCTCTTTATATCATGGCCGTCAATGGGACCCACGTACTTTATGCCGAGATACTCAAACATACTGTTTTCCTGCATTATGGCGTTTTTAAGCGTGCTTTTTCCTCTGTAAAGAAGGTTATAGAGCGCTTCGCCGCCGAACTTCATATTTTTGAGTGTTTTCTGTATTCCCGTTTTGGCATTTACATATTTTTGAGTAAGTATGAGCTCGCTTAGATATTTGCTCATGGCGCCCACATTTTCGGATATTGACATTTGATTGTCATTGAGTATCATTATGAGCTTGGTGTGATTTCTGCCTATGTTGTTGAGCGCCTCATAAGCCAGACCGCCCGTCATTGCGCCGTCGCCTATTACCGACACCACGTTATAGGACTGCTCCGAAAGGTCTCTTGCCCTTGCCAGACCTATGGCGGCGGCAATGGATGTGGAGCTGTGTCCCGTGTTGAATGAGTCGTACTTGCTCTCGTTTGTCTTGGGAAATCCGCTCAAACCGTCGAGCTTGCGCAGAGTTGAAAACTCATCGCGCCTGCCCGTGAGTATTTTGTGAGTATATGCCTGATGTCCCACATCCCACACAAATTTGTCGCGCGGACAGCAGAAAGCGTAGTGCATGGCTATGGTGAGATCCACCACGCCCAAATTTGACGCAAGGTGTCCGCCTGTGTGCGAAACGGAGTCCACAAGAAATTTTCTGATTTCATCTGCCAGAGTGTCCAGCTTGTCTATGCTAAGCTTTTTGAGATCCTCCGGCGAATTGATTTTTTCCAGATACAATTTTATTCCCTCTTTTATAGACTTATTTTTCTCTGTTTATAAGGCTTTGAGCATACCATGCCAGAAAGTCCGCATTTTCGCCCATATCCTTTATCATCTTGACTGCGCCTTCCGAAAGCGTTTCGTAGTCCTGCTGCGCGTTGTCAAGACCGTAAAGAGAAACATATGTCTGCTTTTCATTCTTGGCGTCGCTCAAAACGGGCTTGCCAAGAACCTCCGTAGTGCTTGTAACATCCAATATATCGTCCTTTATCTGGAACGCCATGCCCAGATTATAGCCGATTTTTTCAAAACTGCTTACCGTGTCGCTGTTTGCTCCGCCTATGAGTGCGCCTGCCATGAGCGCGGCTTTTATAAGTCCGCCCGTTTTGTTGTCGTGTATGTACATGAGGGTCTTATAGTCTATCTTTTTGCCCTCCGATTCCACATCCACCACCTGACCCGCGAGCATACCTCCGCTTCCGCTGTATGTCGCTATGAGCGCAGCCGCCTGTGTGAGCTTGTAGTCCTTGTCCTTGAGGAGCACTCCGAATATGGTCTCAAAGGCAAATGTCAGAAGACCGTCGCCTGCAAGTATTGCAAGCGCCTCGTCAAACTGCTTGTGGCAGGTGAGCTTGCCTCTCCTGTAGTCGTCGTTGTCCATGGCGGGCAGATCGTCATGAATGAGCGAGTAGGTGTGTATCATCTCAAGCGCGCAGGCAAAGGGTATCGCCCTTTCGGTATCTCCGCCAACGGCTTCGCAGGCTGAAAGCAGGAGAACGGGGCGAAGTCTTTTTCCGCCCGCAAACACGCTGTAGTTCATGGCTTCGTATAGCCTCTGGGGATAGTTAGGCTTTAAATACTCCTCCAGAGCCTTGTTTATTGTTTCTATTCTTTCCTTTAATTTTGCACTGTAGTCCATTTATTCCTCTCCCATGCTGAAACTTCTCTTTGTAAACACTCCGTCGGCGCTTTCCCTAAGCTCCGACACCTGCTGCTGCGCCTTGCCGAGTATATCGGCGCAGTATACGGAAAGCTCCACGCCCTCCTTATATAGCTTTACAGAGCTTTCAAGCCCCGTTTCCTCGTTTTCCATCTGTTCCGCTATTTCTTCAAGACGCTTAAGCGCCTCTTCAAAGCTTTTCTTCTTTGTCAATTATATCCTCCTCTCCCGTTACAACGGCGTTTATTATGCCGTCGTCAAGCCTTATGTCTATTTCTTCATTCACATTTATATCCTTAACGCTTTTTATGACCTTGCCGTTTTTATCGGTGGTGAGGGAATAGCCCTTCCTTAGTATGTTGAGCGGCGACCTGTTTTCTATGTTGTCAAGACAATTTTTATAGCTCAGCCTAAGGCTTTCAATGCGGGTTGTGATATGTCTTGTAAGCCGTGTATAAAGCTCGCCCACATAGGCATCGTTATCCATGAGCATATCGGGCATATTCTTAAGCATATACGACGAAAGCACCTTGTCAAGCCTCATTTTGCTTTCTCTCATTTTTGCCGTTAGCCTGTCGGAAATGCGCCTTAAAAGCGTTGTCATTCTGTTGCCCAGCTCGCTTCCTTCGGGGATCGCAAGCTCCGCCGCAGCCGAGGGAGTGGGGGCTCTCATGTCCGCCACAAAGTCCGCTATTGTAAAATCCGTTTCGTGCCCCACAGCCGAAATAATGGGTATCTCCGAAAAAAATATCGCCTTTGCGACTATTTCCTCATTGAACGCCCACAGGTCCTCTATAGAGCCTCCGCCTCTGCCGACTATTATTGTGTCGGCACCTCCCCAGCGGTTCACCCTCTCAATAGCTCCCGCAATATCCGCCGCGGCGTTTTCGCCCTGCACCAGCACGGGAACTATGACGAGCTCAACATTGGGATTTCTCCTGCCCGACACGTTTATTATATCTCTCACAGCCGCGCCCGTAGGCGATGTTATTACGGCTACGGTCTTTGGCATATCGGGTATGGGTCTTTTGTATTCCGCATCGAAAAGCCCCGCTTTTTCAAGCCTTGCCTTGAGCTTTTCATAAGCCATGTAGAGCGCTCCTATGCCTGCGGGCTCCATGGAAGCAACATAGAGCTGATACTGTCCCGTTTTTTCATAGAGCGATATATAGCCCTTCGCCGTTACCTTCATTCCGCTTTCGGGCATAAATTTAAGCGAAGAAGCATAGCTTGCGAACATAACGCAGTTTATGGCGGAACGCTCGTCCTTCAGAGTGAAATATATGTGTCCCGAAGAATGGAGCTTGAAATTTGAAATTTCGGCTTCGACAGCCACATTGCCCAGAAAGCTGTCGTTTTCTAGAAAATTTTTTATATATCTGTTTATCTGGGAAACCGTGTAAAGCTTCATAATTATCCGTCTTTTCTGCTTTTTATTACCTTTGACAATACGCCGTTTACAAAGGCGGGAGCCTTTTCGGAGCTGAAAAGCTTGGCAAGCTCCACGGCTTCGTTCACAGCCACCTTGTCGGGCACGTCGTCGGAAAAGAGAATTTCATATACGGCTATTCTGAGTATTGCAAGGTCTGTCTTGGCAAGCCTTGAAATGCTCCAGCCCGAAGCGAAGGAGTCTATACAGCTGTCTATTTCTTCAAGGTTTTCCGTTATGCCCTTGTATTCCTTAAGTATAAATTCCTTCTCGTCCTCCTTGAAATCGCTGTATTCCGCTATATATGTGCTCACGCTTTCTTCCGTGTCCGTACCGCTGTTAAATTCGGCTTGAAAAACCAGATTAAAAATATGCTTTCTTGCGTTTCTTCTGCTCATTGTCGTTCACCTTTGCCGATATTGTTTGTAATTCAAAGACAAAATCATTGTCCGAAAAATACTTGCTATTTTTAATTATAACATAATATTGATTTTTTGCAATGTTTTATTGAACAGTTTAAATAAATTTAAGAATGTTTTTAATAAGGGCGTATATTGACAACAGACGCTTATATGTTATACTTTAAATATAACAAAGAGACGAAAGGATGAACGAAAAATGGCTGTATTCGATGATTTTATGAAGCTGGATATAAGAGTCGGCACTGTAATAAAAGCCGAAGTGTTCAAAAAGGCAAAACGCCCCGCATACAAGCTTGAAATAGACTTCGGAGATGAAATAGGCACAAAAAAATCCTCCGCTCAGATAACGGAGGTATATACGCCCGAAAAGCTCATAGGCAGGCAGGTATTGGCTGTCGTGAATTTTCCGCCCAGACAGATAGCCGACTTTATGTCGGAGGTGCTTGTGCTTGGCACATACAGCAAGCAGGGAGTTGTGCTCATAAGACCCGATGTTGAGGTCGAAAACGGCGATAAGTTGGGGTGAAACTTATCAAAATTGTATATTCCAGATAAAAATAGCTGCAAAAAAATGCAGCTATTTGCGTGTCGATAAACACCTTATTGTATGAAATTTAACGGGCGAGCAATGGCTGGTCGTTTTGCTTCGCAAAACTGCTCGCCCATGCAACCGAGGCTCGCCCCTACGAGTGATTAGCTCGCATTGTGGTTTGTAGGGGCGTGCATTGCACGCCCGAATATAACATTTTTTTATTTTTTGAATTTTTCGACAGTCTGATAGCTGCAAAAAATGCAGCTATTTTGTAGTCATAAGCTTTATAACAATTTCCGTGCACTTCACAAGCTCCGATATATTTATATACTCGTCGCAGCTATGGACATTCTGCATACCGCAGGATATTACAACAGAGTCTATGCCGTTTTTTACTATATTGTTGTTGTCGCTGCCGCCGAATGTGGAAATATATTCTGTTTCTATATCCAAAGCGCCGCAAGCCTTTTCAAAATGCTTTACGGCTCTGCCTCCCTTATCCGCTGAATATGCCGTAAGGTCAATGTTATATTTTATGTCGCAGTCTGCGCCGAATTTACCGCAAGCCTCGTAAAAGCATTTCTTCACTTCTTCTATAAGCTCCAGAGCTCTTTCATGCTTAAGACTTCTTATTTCGCCCTTTATACGGCACTCATCCGGCACAATATTTATTGCGGAGCCTCCCGAAAACATACCTATATTCAGAGTGGAAATATCGTCAATATGTCCCTGCTTGAGCTCTGAGACCGCCAATGCCGCGGCGGCTGTGGCATTTATGCCGTTTTCTGGCTCAAAGCCCGCGTGCGCAGCTTTTCCTTTTACGGTTATTTCAAAGGATATCAGCGAGGGCGCGCTCAAGGCTGCTATTCCCGCATTTCCGCTTAGATCCAATACATAGCCGTATTCGGAGCGTATTTTTGAAAAATCAAAAACATCCGAGCCCTTTATGAAGACCTCCTCGCCTATGGTAAAGAGAAGCTCTATATCCCTGTGAGGTATTTTGTTTTCTTTTATATACCTTACAGCTTCGGCTATTTCCGCAATGCCCGCGCAGTCGTCAGCGCCAAGGACGGTATTTCCCGCGCTCGTTATTTTATCGCCCGAAATGACAGCTTTTTTGCCTTTTCCGGGTTCAACCGTGTCCATGTGCGCGGAAAAAAGCACGGGGCTTCCCTCTATGCTTCCCTTTAAAAAGCCGTAGAGATTGCCCGCATTACCGCCGTAATGCCTTCCCGCATCGTCCTCCTCCAAAGCTATGCCCATTTCGGCAAAGAGCGAGCTTATGCGCTCTGCCATTTTTCTTTCGCAAAAGGACGGGGAGTCTATAGCGGTCAGAGAAATAAATTCATCTAAAAGCCTTTTCTTATTTGTCATAGCCGTCAAAATCCCTTTTCGCAGGCTTCGTTTATTTCTGCCTCGCATGAACGCATGGCATATATAGTCTTCTGAATGAGGTCGCTCAGATCCCAGCCGAGCATTTCAGCGCCTTTTTCTATTACCTCTCTTGAACAGCCTGCCGCAAAATTTGCGCTCTTGTATTTTTTCTTTACGGACTTAAGCTCCATATCCATAACGCTCTTTGAAGGTCTTATATGAGCCGCAGCCCATATAAGCCCCGTGAGCTCGTCCGTGGCATAGAGCACCTTTTCCATTTCGTGCTCGGGCTTTATGTCCACCGTTATGCCGTAGCCGTGGCTGCATACCGCGTGAATGATGTCCTCGCCGACTCCGCCTTCTCTCAAAAGCTCGGGAGCCTTCAGGCAGTGCTCGTTGGGATACTGTTCAAAGTCTATGTCGTGAAGAAGTCCCACAATGCCCCAGTATTCGGCGTCCTCGCCGTAGCCCAATTCATTTGCGTACCATTTCATAACGCCCTCGACCGTAAGCGCATGCTGTAAATGGAAGGCGTCCTTGTTGTACTTTTTAAGAAGCTCGTAAGCCTTTTCTCTTGAAATATGTTCTTTCATTGCTATCACTCCTATTCCTATTAATTCAATATGATTTATATCCAAAATTATACACCCTTTCATATGCCTTTGTCAATGATGTGTATTTTTAAATGAACAATGAATACAATAATATAGATAACTTAAATTTCGGAGGCATTGATATGTGCGGAATATGCGGTTTTTGCTCCTTTGATATGGACTATATGTCAGAGCGGAGCTACTGGCTCAATGTGCTTGTGAGGATGCGCGAGGCAATAGCCCACAGGGGCAGGGATGACACGGGCGAATATCTCAAGGAGCATATAGGGCTTTCGCAGACAAGGCTCACCATAAGAGACCTTGTGAGCGGAAACCAGCCCATGACAAGAATGATTGACGGCAGGGAATACACCATAGTTTATAACGGAGAGATATATAATATGGAGCCGCTGAAGGCGGAGCTTAAAGCCAAGGGCTATAAGTTTGAGACCACGACGGACACGGAGGTGATACTCTACGCCTATATTGAATATGGAACCGAAGCCGTGAATATGTTAAACGGCATTTTTGCCTATGCCATATGGGATGAAGCCAAAAAGAAGCTTTTTCTTTTCCGCGACCGCTGCGGCATAAAGCCCCTTTTTTATTCCATAAAAAGGCACAATATAGTTTTCGCTTCGGAAATAAAGGCTCTTTTTGAGCATCCTAAGCTCTCGCCCGAGATAGACAGCAACTCCCTGCGGGAGATATTTGCCATAGGACCCGCAAGGACGGAGGGCAACGGAGTGTTCAAGGGCATATATGAGATAAAGTACGGACACTACGGGGTGTACGACATAAACGGCTTCAGGCAGTATCCCTATTGGCAGTTAAGGTCCGAGGAATACAGAAAAAGCTATGGCGAGGCTGTGGACGATGTGAGGTATCTTGTAAGCTCCGCCGTGGAGTATCAGATGGTTTCGGATGTGCCCGTGTGCAGCTTCCTTTCGGGCGGGCTGGATTCCTGCGCCGTTACTGCGCTTGCGGCAAACTATCTCAAGAGGGAAGGAAAGGTATTCAACACATTTTCTTTTGACTTCAAGGACAACAATAAATACTTTGTTTCCAATTCCTTTCAGCCCGAGCAGGACAGACCCTATGTAGACATAATGCTCAGGAATTTTGAAGTAAATCACACCTATCTGGAATGTGATAAGGAGGAGCTTGCGGACTATCTCTATTATTCCGTGGACGCAAAGGACCTGCCCGGCATGGCGGATGTGGACGCTTCAATGCTGTATTTCTGCCGTCTTGTGAAGGAGCACAACAAGGTAGCTCTCACGGGCGAGTGCGCCGACGAGATATTCGGCGGATATCCGTGGTTCCACAGAGAGGACTTTATAAATGCAGACACCTTTCCCTGGTCCGTAAACTATGATGTACGCAATTCCATATTGACCGACGACGCTGTTTCACAGCTGGATATAAAGGGCTATATAGATAAGCAGTACAGAGCGTCCATAGCGCAGGTGCCCGTATTGGAGGGCGAAACGGGAATAAAGAAAAGACAGAGGGAAATATCATTTTTGAATATAAAATGGTTCATGACAACTCTTCTGGACAGAATGGACAGAGCCTCCATGTACAACGGGCTTGAAGCAAGAGTGCCGTATGCCGACCACAGAATAATAGAATATATGTGGAATGTGCCTTGGGAATATAAATGCCCAAACGGAGTTACGAAGGGACTTTTAAGGGACAGCGTAAGTCATCTGCTTCCCCATGAAATAGCCTACAGAAAAAAATCGCCCTATCCCAAGACCTATGACCCCGCATATGAGGAAATATTGAAGCAGAGAGTGCGGGATATAATAAATAACACCAATTCGCCCATATATCCCATAATAAACAAATCCGAGATAAAAAGGCTCACGGAGGAAAGCTCCGATTACGGCAAGCCGTGGTTCGGTCAGCTCATGGCAAAGCCCCAGCTTTTCGCCTATATAATACAGGTGAATTATTGGCTCGATAAGTTTTCGCTCACACTGTAAAAAAAATCAAACGGCACAAAACAGTGCCGTTTTCTGCGTGTCTATAAAATATTTTTTGACCCTTCAGTCGCCCTTCGGGTATCAGAACTTTCCCTTCGGGAAAGCGATGCCTTACGGCATCGTCGGATTAATCTTTCCGATTCAAATGCCAGCTTCCCTGCTTCGCAAGGACGCCTTATAATGTGTGTCCTGCGGACAAAATAGGCTTACTGTCAGGAATTAAAGCATTATAAGCCGTCCTTTAGCCCGTTAGGGCTAAGGGAAGGGGGACCAACCGAAGGTTGGTGGAAGGGTTTATATTTGACATAAATTTACTTTTTCGACAGTCTGCAAACGGCACAAAACAGTGCCGTTTTTGCGTGTATTTGTTGAAATAAAAGCCATAATGTTATATAATTATATAATAATGCAAAAAAAAGGAAGTATAATCATGGATATAGTCAAAATTGTTTTCAGTCCCGTGGGAGGCACGCAAAGGACGGCGGATATACTTGCGGAAGGCTTGGGAGGGAATAAAAGAGATATAGACCTGACGGACGCGGATGCGGATTTTGCAGCCGTTTCTGTAAAGGAGGAGGAAACCGCGATTATAGCTGTTCCTTCCTACGGAGGCAGAGTGCCCGAACTTGCTTCAAAAAGACTGTCCCAAATAAAGGGTAATAATGCAAGGTGCGTCATTGTGTGCGTTTACGGCAACCGCGCCTATGAGGATACCCTCGCAGAGCTTAAGGATATAGCCGAAAACGACGGCTTTAAGGTTATCGCCTCCGTGTCTGCCGTTGCGGAGCACTCTATAATACATCAATATGCCGCAGGCAGACCCGATGATAAGGATAAGGCGGAGTTGGGCGAATTTGCAGCAAAGATATCCGAAAAGCTTAAAAACGGCAGCACGGGAATATCCCAAGCAATATCCGGAAACAGACCGTATAAAAAGCAGGGAGCGGTCACAATGGTGCCAAAAACAAACAAAAAATGCGACAACTGCGGTCTTTGCGCCGACAAATGCCCCGCTCGGGCGATAAAACACGGAAAAAACGGCGAAACGGACGACAAAAAATGTATAGAATGTATGCGCTGTATTGAGATATGCCCCAAATCCGCCCGAAGCGTGAATAAGGCTATGGTGTCTCTTGCGGCTATGGCTATCAAAAAAGCCTGCTCCGAGAGAAAAAATAACGAGCTGTTTTTGTGATATTGAGCGTTTTATTTTTGAAGTTACGAAGGGGAAATATATCATGTGCGACAAAATAGAATTTATACGCTCCGACCCCGATTTAAAGGGCGAGGAATGGGCTGCGGAACACGGCGCTCCTCTTGCCGCGGCGGAAATATACATAAACGGCAGGGAGCTTGCAGACATACTCAAAGCCGAAGAGCTTGCTTATGCCGAGGCGGAAGGACATCCCACTCTTGCGGGAGCCTACGGGCATATTGCGCCCGACAAGCTCTATACTGCGCTTAATAAGGCTAAAGACAGTGAGGGCAGGGCGGAGCTTTTGTGCTGCAGGCAGTGCGGAGAGGTCGGATGCTGGTCTGTGTCTGCGCATATAATGCGGGATAATAAATATGTCTTTTGGCACAGGTTTGAACACAATCACAGAAAATGGCATTACGGCTTAAGCTATAAATTTTCTGCCGCCGAATATGAAAAGGCACTTGAAAAACTTAATGGTATGTATTAAAATAAAAAGATAGTATAAACACAAAATACAATTCAGACTTTTATCCGTTTTTAGTGTAAGTACGGCATAAAAGCCGAGCGAGGTTCGATATGACTAATGTAAAGGGAATGGTATTCAATGCCGTAAAATGGCTTATATACGCGATTCTTTTTGTTGTTATTTTCCTGCTTTTTCTCAATTTCTTCAACTCGTTCTATAAGGGAAGTAAGCTTAGGGTAAATATGACGGGCGAGGGCGTGTATGAAGGTCCCGTTACGCTATATTACAGAGATGCGCCCGATGAGAAATTTTCGGCGGAAAAGAGCACGACGGCGGACATACCGCTCAAAAAGGGCAGGCTCCGTTTTAACGACAACATAAGGCTTAGCGGAGATGTTTACGATGCCTTAAGGCTGGATCTGGGCAGCAGCGCGGGAGCGAAAATAGTGATAAAGGAGCTTGAATATCGCAGAGAAAGCGGTTTTTGCAATATAGACCTCTCGTCCGTGGAGGCTGACACGTGGAATAACGACGTTGCTCTCAATGTTACGGACGATGGGCTTGTAGTTCTCACAACGGGAGACGACCCCTATATAATAATAGACGATATGGACCTTACGCCCTACAAAACCCACAACAGGCTTTGGGCGGGGCTTTCGGCGCTTATAGCCGTTTTCCTCATATATCGCTATGTAAGGCTCAGGTCGGTATATTCCATGGCGCTTGACCTCTATCAGAGCAGACGGCTTATATTTTCTCTTGCCGTAAACGATTTCAAGACAAAATATGCGGGCTCGTATTTCGGCATATTGTGGGCTTTTGTGCAGCCCGTATGTACCATACTCGTGTTCTGGTTCGTTTTTCAAGTGGGCTTCAGAAGTACGGATATAGGCAATGTTCCCTTCATAATATGGTTTATAGCGGGCATAATACCGTGGTTTTTCTTTTCCGATGCGTGGAATAACGCAACAAATTGTCTTATAGAATACAGTTATCTTGTCAAGAAGGTGGTTTTTAAGGTGCATATACTCCCCCTCGTCAAGATAATATCAAATCTTTTTGTTCACATATTCTTTGTGTGCTTTATGCTTTTTATATATTTGCTGTACGGCTTCAAGCCCAATTTGTACACGATACAGATACTTTATTACAGCTTTTGTATGACGATACTTGTCATAAGCCTAAGCACGATAACGGCGCCTCTTATGGTGTTTTTCAAGGACCTGGGACAGATAATGAACATAGTTCTGCAGTTCGGCATGTGGCTTACGCCCATAATGTGGCAGATAGACATAATACCGCCGAGGTTTATGTGGATATTCAAGCTTAACCCCATGTATTATATAGTGCAGGGCTACAGGGACAGCCTTATATACGGAGTGCCGTTCTACAACAACATAAAGCAGACGCTTTATTTCTGGGTAACGGTATTTGTGTGCATGCTTCTGGGCTGCATCATTTTCAGAAGGCTCAGACCCCATTTTGCAGATGTGTTGTAAAGGAGATATATATGGACGAAATTTCCGTGAAAGTGGAGGGGCTTACAAAGCTCTACAGACTTTATGAAAAGCCCGTGGACAGGCTCAAAGAATCTCTTAATATATTCAGAAAAAGCTATCACAGGGAGCACTATGCTCTCAGGAATGTTTCATTTGAGATAAAAAAGGGAGAAACCGTAGGCATAATAGGCGTTAACGGAGCGGGCAAGTCCACAATACTCAAAATAATAACGGGCGTATTGAACCCCACAAGCGGCAGTGTGAGCGTCAACGGCAGAATATCTGCGCTTCTGGAGCTGGGCGCGGGCTTCAATCCCGACTACAGCGGTATAGAAAATATTTATCTTAACGGCACAATGATGGGCTACACCAAGGAAGAGGTCGCCTCCAGGCTTGACGATATATTGAGCTTTGCGGATATAGGCGATTTTATAAATCAGCCCGTAAAGACCTATTCCAGCGGTATGTTCGTGCGTCTTGCCTTTGCCGTTGCCATAAATATCGACCCCGAAATACTCATCGTGGACGAGGCGCTCTCCGTGGGCGATGTTTTCTTCCAGGCAAAGTGCTACAAAAAATTTGAGGAATTTAAGGAAAAAGGCAAAACAATACTTTTTGTAAGCCATAGCCTAAGCTCCATAAGCAAGTACTGCGACAGAGTGATACTTCTTGACAAGGGCGAAAAAGAGGCGGAAGGCAATCCTCACGACATGATAGACCTTTACAAAAAAATACTTGTAAATGAAAACAACGAAATTCCCGAGGAGGATGAAGGCATAGAAGGCATTGCCGATGACGGCGGGTACTATGCCGAAGGCTTGTGGAAAAACAGGCTCATTCTCAATCCTATACAGAATTCCTACGGCGACAACAGAGCGGAAATAATAGATTTTGCCGTTACGGACAGCAAGGGCAGAATAACGAACAATATAGAAAAGGGCAGTAAATTCAGCGTAAAAATGAAGGTGAAATTCAATGCTCATATTGAAGACCCGATTTTTGCTTTTACGATAGTAGACCTTCAGGGCACGGAGATCACGGGCACAAACACAATGTTTGAAAACGAGGACATAGGCGCGGTGTCGGAGGGCGATGTAAAGACTGTTACCTTTGAGCAGAAAATGGATATACAAGGCGGGGATTATCTTTTGAGCCTTGGCTGCACGGGCTACAGCGACGGAGATTTCACGGTGTATCACAGGCTCTACGAGGTGTGCAACATAACCGTGGTCTCGGATAAAAACACAGTCGGCTTTTACGATATGAATTCAAAGGTAAGCTTCGAATGATTTTGGGAGATAACGT
Organism: uncultured Clostridia bacterium; assembly: GCA_947631975.1. Taxonomy (GTDB): domain Bacteria; phylum Bacillota; class Clostridia; order Lachnospirales; family CAG-274; genus Gallispira. The sequence goes on along the minus strand of CANRNM010000019.1, from coordinate 10,167 downwards.
CATGATCGAAAAAATAGGAAATGTTAAATTGAATATGGAGCGCTACAGCGGCAGGGACGAATATTCCGACGGCGATATTGAAGATACTCTTCTGGATATAGTAAAAAATACGGCTTCGGAGGATTACAATTCGGTAATAAAGGAAAAATCAAGCTGGCCCGTTTTCTATCATCTCTCACCCATAAGAGGCAACTGTGTCGAGTGGCTGGATATAGATAAGAATATGTCGGTTCTGGAGATAGGCTCGGGCTGCGGAGCTGTTACGGGCACTCTTGCAAAAAAGGCAGGCAGTTTGACCTGCATAGAGCTTTCAAAAAAGAGAAGCCTTATAAATGCCGAAAGAAACAAGGAATTTGACAACATAGAAATAATTGTGGGCAACTTCAAGGATATAGACCTCAAAAATAAATTTGACATGGTAACTCTTATAGGCGTGTTGGAATATTCCGAAGGCTATATAGGCGGAAAGACGCCTTATGAGGATATGCTGTCAAGATGTTTTTCATATCTTAAAAAGGGCGGCAGGCTTGTCATAGCCATAGAAAATAAATTCGGGCTCAAATACTGGGCAGGCTGTAAGGAGGACCATGTTGGCAGATATTTCGAGTCCATAGAAAATTACGGCTCCACATCCGGAGTAAGAACATTCACAAAATATGAGCTTGAAAAGCTTCTTAAGGGTTCGGGAGCGGATAAGGTCGAATTTTATTATCCCTATCCCGATTATAAGTTTACATCCACTGTTTACAGCGATGCCTATCTCCCAAAAAAGGGCGAGCTTAACGACAATATAAGAAATTTTGACAATGCCAGACTCATTACGTTTGACGAGGGAAAGGTGTTTGATACCATTATAGAAAATAACCTTTTTCCCTTGTACTCAAATTCATTTTTAGTCATAGCAGAGGTATGATAATGAAAACATTATATGTAAAGTATTCAAATGAAAGAAATGAAAAATTCAGAATAAAAACGCAGATCATAAGCGATGACGGAAAACTTGCCATCGCAAAGACACCCGAAAGTGCCTGCGCCGAAAAGCATGTTGAAAATATGCTTGAAAGCTGCGGCAGACTCAAGGCGATATATGCCCATAACGAGCATATATGCGTGAACGAGTGCGCTCTTAAGGGCAAGACCGCTTATTTTGAATTTATTTCGGGCAGAACGCTTGAATCCGTGCTTGACGAATATCTCGGCAAAGACGACTACAGCGGTCTTTTGAGCGAGATAAAAAGGTTTATGGATATAATATGTGATTCGGACGAGCTTGTCGGATTTTCGCCGTGCGAAGGCTTTGAAAATGTATTCGGCAAAGTCGAGCTTGGCGAGGAGTATAAATGCTTCGGTTACAGCAATATTGATATGGTATTCAGCAATATAATAGTTAACGAAAGATATAATATTGTGGACTACGAGTGGTGTTTTCCCTTTGCCGTACCGCTCAAATATATATTTTTCAGAGCCGTGGACACATATATTAATCTCCAGGATAAGAGAAAAATACTGTATGAAAAGGATATACTGTCTTTTTTGGGCTTTACGAATCATGAAATTGAAATTTTTAGAGAAATGGAACATAATTTCCAGCGCTATGCCTATGAGGGCGGTTTCAGCACAAGAGAGATATACAATAACATTCACGGCAGAGTAACGGATGTGAATGATATAAAAAATACCGAACTTGTATCGAAAGTATATTTTGACAGGGGAGAGGGCTTTTCGGATAAGGACTGCTATGAGGTGCTTTTTAAGCCCTACGAGTGCAATACGGAAAGAATATATTTCGGCAGCGCATCGGTCATAAGAAAGGATACGGGCAATGTGCCCGCCCTTGTTATTGTCAATTCCGCTTATTCCGTAGGCGAAAACGGTGTGAGCGATATAAATTTCAGCAGTAACGGCATTGCGGTCGATAAAAATATATTCGGTTTTACGGACAATGACACACAGCTCTATTTTTTTGATCTCAGACCCGAGGATAAATATATTGAAACAAATATAACGGTTTGTCCTGTTTCTTCCGATTTTGTGCGGATATTTATGCAGTCGGCAAGCGAAAAGATGAAGCTTGAGGAGGAGATCTCCCAAACGAGAGCGGAGCTCTGTACCGTAAAGGAAAGGTGCGCCGTTCTTGACGGAGAAAAAAATGATATTTTAAAGGATAGGGATAAGATAGAAAAAAATTATTCCAAGGAAATAGAAAGACTTAAGACGGAATCGGCTTTTTACAGACATCTTTACGAGCAGATCGGCGGTTCCTTCTTCTGGCGCGCGACAAAGCCGTTCAGAGTGCTGACGGAGATGTGCGCAAAGCCCCTGTCGGTCTTAAGAAAACCCATAACTCTTGTAAGATGTCTTAAGGAATACGGTTTTGATGAGACCGTAAATATATTCAAACAGAGATACAATATATCATCCGTGTCAGATACCGTTTATACGCAGACCGAAAAAGATATAGACCGTGAATGTAGGCTCAGAGTATCCGTTATAGTGCCTAACTATAATCATGCGCAGTATCTCGAAAAGCGTCTTGATTCAATATACGATCAGACATATAAGAACTTCGAGGTGATACTCCTTGACGACTGTTCAACGGATTCAAGCAGGGAAATACTTTCACGCTATGCCGAGCAGCACAGCGAAAACACCCGTTTTGTGCCCAATGAGACCAACAGCGGAGGCGTTTTCAGACAGTGGGCAAAGGGAATATCCCTTGCACAGGGAGACATTTGCTGGATAGCCGAAAGCGATGACTTCTGCGACAATGATTTTCTTGAAAATCTTGTATACTTCTTTAATGACGAGGCGGTAATGCTTGCCTATGCGCATTATACATTCTGGCTCGGAGACAAGCCCTCGGACTTCGCCTTTGACCATTATCTCGGCGAGCTGGGCGCAGAAAACTGGAAAAGGGAATATATACATTCCGCCCATGACGAGGTAATAAATGCCCTTGGCATAAAAAATGTGATACCGAACACAAGCGGCTGCATATTCAGACGCCCCGTAAATATGCCTCTTTTGAGAAATGAAAAATGGCTGGGAATGAAAATATGCGGTGATTGGGTATTTTATTTAAAACAGATAGCCGGAGGAAAGATAGCTTATAATCCCAAGGCAAACAGCTATTTCAGATTTCATGACGACAGCGCTTCAAAGGTTACGCACACAAGAGATGTCTATTATGAGGAGCACAGAACAGTCGCGGAGACCATTGCCGAAAACTACAGCGGTTCAAAGCCTGCTATAGACAGAAACAGAGATATTATATATAAATATTATTATCAAACAATGGACTCTCCCACGGATGAGGGCTTTGAAAAGCTATATCCCTATTCGGCTGTGGAGGAAGCCTTTAAAAGGTATAAGAAAACAATACTCATTTCCATATATGCCTTTTCGCTCGGCGGAGGCGAAATATTGCCGATACGTCTTGCAAACGAGCTTAAAAAGCAGGGCAGGAACGTAAGCGTGCATATATTTGAAAAGGATGCCTGCGACAGCGGCGTGAGAAAGATGCTTTCGGGCGATATTCCCGTGTACTATGCCAAAACAGCGGATGAGTTTGCCGAGCTTCTTTCCGAAAATCATTTTGACATATTAAATACTCACCACCAGTCCATACAGCATATGGTGGGCGAGGCATATATGAGCCACAGAGAGGCTTTCGAGGGCTGTACGCACATTGCGACAATGCACGGTATGTATGAACAGCTTCCCAAAGAATATATAATGGAACACTTAAAGATAATCGACGACTGTGTTGACATATGGACAAGGGTTGCCGATAAAAATCTTACGCCCTTCTACGATGCCGGGATATACAATGCCGATAAGCATGTATTCATACCTAACGGCATACAGCTCCCGGATGTGTTTGATGCCGACAGAAAGCAGTATAACATACCGGATTCCGCGTTCGTTCTGGGGCTTGCAAGCAGAGCCTTGAAGGAAAAGGGCTGGCTCGAGGCTGTGGAGTCGGTAAAGAGAGCGAGAGAGCTAAGCGGTAAGGATATCCATATCATCATGATGGGCAGCGGAGAAATGTATGATGAGCTAAAGGCAAGGGGAGTGCCCGATTATGTTCATCTTCTGGGCTTTGTGAAGGACAGCTGTAAGATATATGACATCTGCGATATGTGTTTTCTGCCCAGCTATTATCCGGGCGAGAGCTTTCCGCTCACCGTCATAGAGGCGCTTTGCGTGGGCAAGCCTGCCATAGCCTCTGTCATAGGCGAAACACCGCGTATACTCAACGATCTATCGGGAGAGTGCGCGGGCAGATTGTTTGAGCTTGAAAACGGCGGTGTGCCCATAGAAAAGACGGCGGGTATCATTGCGGAGTTTGCCTCCGACAGAGAGCTCTACGAAAAAGCAAAGAAAAATGCCGAGGCAAAATCAAATGAGTTTACGATTTCTGCCGTTGCAAAGCTGTATATGAATATATATGACAATGGAGTGGATATAGATGATGAAAATAAGAAAAAATAAGCTCTTGTTTTTTATTGTATTTGTTATTATTATAAAATTTGTATCGTCTTTCCTTATGACAGACGTACTGTACAGAGAGCGCACATTGTCCGGAGAGGAATGGATAAGCGTTTCATCCGTTTCGGGCATAGAAAAGAAGGGAAATACCGTAAGGACATTGAATACCGATCCGCAGGTATATCTTAACTACAGAGATTTTGACTTTCCTCTCTCGGTCAGGTCGGTATCATTTGTTATTGACGATATGAGCATAGATGAAAGCAATATGGATATATTTGCTCTTGACGAGGTGTCTAACTACGGCGCGTATTCAAGCACATCTTCCGAGATCCGTCAGGGCAAAAACGATGTATTGCTTCTGGACAGCAATTATGATACCGATGCGCTGAGGATAGACTTTACATCCTCTCCCGATGTGGATATCACGGTTGACAGCGTTATAATAAACGACAGAGATGTCATAAAGGAGCTGGCAGGAGAAGACTATATGGTGTTTCTCTATTTTGCGCTGTGCGTTTTTTTTGGCATCATATTTATAAACGCAGGTAGAAGAAGACTGTTTTTAGGCGCAAGGGAGTGCGTGTTCGGTCTTTTTGCAGCCCTTGTTTCGGCTGTGTTCCCGTATGCTTCGGATAATGACATTTTGGTAAAGTGTGCTGTGCTTGTGTTTGTTTCGCCCTTGCTCTGTCAGCTCACGGCGTATATTTCATCGGCTGTTGAAAAGCTTATACAAAGGTGCGGCAGAGTTTTCAAAAACATAAATGTCGGCGGAATACTGTTCTCAATGTTTTTGTGTATAGATTTTTTATTTACTCTTATACTTAGGCTCGACGTACACATTTACATTCTGCTTTGCATGCTCTATGTTTTCGGCTATTTCGGCGAGGAGCTGAACCTCGGCAAAAAGAAGACGGTCATATCGCTGTTGCTTACGGCAATAGGAGCTGTCATAATGCTCAACCGAGGCATGGAATTTTACGCAAAGGCATATTCTCTTGAAAATGTAGGCTTCGGCGCTTTTATTATATTGAGCGATATGGTGATCGGTATGACTGCGGCGCTTGCTCAAAGCGGAATAAAGTTTAAAAGCTTCTTTTCCTTCCTTGAAAAAAAGCGTCTCTGTACCTGCCGTGAAGAGAGGTATTATACATTCGGGAGCGAATGCGGCGAAACGATATACAGGAACATACTGCGTTTTGTGTTTATAACGTTCGCATTCATGGCGTCCGAAATATTTGTGAGATGCTGTGTTGAAAACGGCAAACCGTTCGTTGGCTTTAATTATGCCCTTATATTTATGTCGGGCGAGGTGTTTTATTTCAATCTTTTGCTCGTGTTTACGGTATCCTGCCTCTTATACGGCATAATGGGAAGAAGAAGCTCCGCCTGTTTTATGGTCATAGTTTGGGCGCTTTATATCATAGGAAGCTTTCTTAAGCTCAAGTTTCACGATACAATGCTCCAGGCAATAGATATCCTTCTTATAAAAGAGATAGTTCTCATTGCGGACTCATATATAGGCAAAACGGCGTTTTATGCCATAATTGCATTTCTTATCGTGCTTGCGCTTGTTATACTTATAAACATAGTGAAGATAATAAAATTCCTCAAGCCCAAATTTTATTTTGCAAAGACGGTATTTATGATTTTGTGCTTTGTACAGCTTATGTACATACTCAACAACAATATGCTTAAGGATCAAGGCGCCGACTTTGCAAACCTGTGGATAAATGAGGAATCCAAGTTCAAAAAGGAGGGCACGGCGTTATATGCCTATGCCAACATAAAGGCGCTTTTACAGCTTTATCCGGGCGAGCCCGAAAACTACAGCGAGGAATATATGGACTCTCTCGAAGCCTCGTTTGAAAAACCTACGGGCGAGAGCGATATAAAGCCGGATGTTATCATGGTCATGGCTGAGTCATACTTTGATATAAACAGCGTTGAGGAGATAAAGCTTTCGGAGGACGTGGTATATCCTTACAGAAAATACGGCAGCGGAAACATAATATCTCCGCGCTACGGCGGAGGAACGGCAGCTGTGGAGTTTGAGGCGCTCACGGGCTTTTCGAGCATGTTCCTTTTAAAAGACGTGATACCCTACACCACTTATATACGCAATGCGGGGGATAAGTTCCCGTCCATAGCGTGGGAATTTGACAACAACGGCTATGATACGATAGTCATGCACCCCAATATACCCGATTTCTACAACAGAGATGTTGCATATGAGGCAATGGGCTTTAAAGAATATCTTTCCATAAGCTCGTTTGATAAGACAAATAATGTCCTACGCGACGGATGCTTCAAGGATGTACCCTTCGGCAGAAAAATAATTGAGCTTGCGAAGGATGACAGCAAGCCCCAGTTTATATTCGGCATAACGATAGAGGGACATTCTCCGTATGAAAAAAAATACAATGAAGACGAGATGGATATAGATGTTTCTGCTGATGTGGACAAAGAACAGCTCATGCAGATAAGACAGTTTTCGCAAAGCGTGAAGGAAACAAGCAATATGATAGAGGAGCTTATCGAATATGTCGACAGCGCAGAAAGACCTACGCTTTTGTATGTTTTCGGCGATCATCTTCCGCCTATAGATTCGCTTGGCGAAATGGCTGTTTCAAAGGATGTTCGGAGAAGATACGCAACACCGCTCATAACATATTCAAATTATAAAAAAATAGATACGGGAAGCGACAAGATATCTCCCGTACATCTTTCGGCGCAGGCGTTGTACGATGCGGGCGTAGAGCACAGCTCTTACTTCGATTTCATACATTCTGTAAAACAAAGCTATCCCATACTGCACAATGACTTCAACATTGACAGGGAAGCGGAGGATATCAAAAAATACGAAATGATACAGTATGATATGATGTTCGGAGAAAAATATCTTTGGAACATTGAAAATGAATAAATTTTTTGACAGGTTTTGAAAAAATTGGCTGACTATTTGTTGTATTATCAGACAAAATAATAGTGTACCAACAAATAAAAAGTTATAGGAGGTAAATAAAAATGTCTGGTAATACTAGCAGCAACAGAGTTAATGTTCCGGAAGCAAGAGAAGCTATGGACAAGTTTAAGTATGAGGTAGCATCCGAGATAGGCGTACCCTTAAAGAAGGGCTACAACGGCGATTTAACTTCTGCTCAGAACGGCTATGTTGGCGGTTATATGGTTAAGAAGATGATCGAAGAGCAGGAAAAGAAAATGGCTAACAAGGAAGCATAAGCTCATTTATAAAAAACAATTTGCTCTAATTGTGAAAAGAGCCGATGCATTTATATGTATCGGCTCTTTTTATTTTAATTTATATTGCACTCGTCGGTCCTGTTTTCCGCCTTCCTCTTGGCTTCCTTTTCCACATTCATGTTTTCTTTTTCGCGTCTTGCGTTTAGCTCCTTTGTTATGTCGTTCCAGTCAAGCCCCAGCTCTGCCATCATCACCTCCGTGTGAAAAAGCAGATCGCATATTTCGCCGACGGTCTCCTTTTTGTCGCCGTTTTTGGCGGCAATGATAGTTTCGGAGGCTTCCTCGCCTATTTTTTTGAGTATCTTGTCAAGCCCTTTTTTGAAGAGATAACAGGTGTAGGAGCCCTCCTGTATGTTTTCTTTACGGCTTTTTATAACATCGTATTCCTCGTTAAGTATTTTTCCCAGTTCTGTCATAATTATTATTCCTCTTTTCCGAAGTCTTCAAGCTTTCTGTAAAAGCAAGAGTAATTGCCCGTGTGGCATGCCGCGCCGTCCTGCTTTATAAGGAGCAGAAGCGTGTCGCAGTCGCAGTCATAGCGTATTTCCTTCACATGCTGATAGTGTCCGCTGGTTTCGCCCTTTACCCAAAGGCTCTGCCTTGAACGGCTGAAATAAGTCGCAAGCCCCGTCTTTAGCGTAAGCTCAAAGGCTTCCTTGTTCATGTATGCCAGCATAAGCACTTCTTTTGTTTCGCAGTCCTGCGCTATGGCGGGCACAAGTCCGTCGCTGTTGTATTTTAATTCCATAGTGCCTCCTATTTAAGTCTTACGGGTATATTTTTTTCTGCCAGATATTTCTTGAGGTCCGTTATCTCCATTTCACGATAGTGAAAAAGACTTGCGGCAAGCGCCGCCTCCGCCTTGCCCTCCGTGAGAGCCTCGGCAAAGTGTTCCATGGTTCCCGCGCCTCCCGAGGCTATAACGGGTATCGAAACAGCCTCGCTTATCGTCCTTGTAAGCTCTATGTCGTAGCCCGCCTTTGTGCCGTCGCAGTCCATGCTTGTCAGAAGTATCTCTCCCGCGCCTCTTTTTTCGGCTTCAACAGCCCATTCTACGGCATCTTTTCCCGTGTTTATCCTTCCGCCGTTCAGATACACGTCAAAGCCGTTTTCATCCCGCCTTTTGGCGTCTATTGCGACCACAACGCATTGATTGCCGAATCTCTCGGCAGCCTCGTTTATAAGCTCGGGTCTTTTGAGCGCCGCGGAATTTACGGATATCTTGTCCGCTCCCGCGCTCAATATCGCTCTGAAGTCATCCACGCTTCTTATTCCTCCGCCCACGGTGAGGGGTATGAATACCTGCTCCGCCGTCCTTGCCACAACATCCAGCATTATGTTCCTTGCGTCGGAGGATGCCGTAATGTCCAGAAAAACTATTTCGTCCGCAAGCGATCTGTTGTACATTGCCGCTATTTCTACGGGGTCTCCCGCGTCTCTCAAATTTACAAAATTTACTCCTTTTACAACTCTGCCGTTGTTTACGTCAAGGCAGGGTATTATTCTCTTGGTATGCATATCAAGCTCTCCGTTTTTTTGTTATTCCTTTTTCTTTTTTATGTGCGCTCCCACTATCTCCGACACGTCGGATATAGTCATGAACGCAGAGCCGTCGTCCTCTTTCACTATTCTTTTGAGCTCGCTCAGCTCAATACGGGTAACAACGCAGTAGAGCACTATTTTTTTACCGCTTATAAGTCCCTCGCCCTCGAGCAGAGTAACCGTTCTTCCCAGGTTTTTGTATATAGTGTCCGCTATTCTTTCGCCGTCCTCCGTTATTATCATTACGGCTTTTCCTTGGTCAAGACCTGTTTCCACGATGTCTATGACCTTTGAGGTTATAAAGTATGTAAGCACGCTGTAAAGCGCCCTGTCAACTCCGAATATAACTCCCGCGCAGGAGTATATTATAAGGTTGAAAAACAGTATTATCTGTCCCGTTGAAAACTGCGTCTTTTTGCTTAAAAGCAGCGACACCGTGTCCACTCCGTCCACACATCCGCCCGCGCGCATTATAAGTCCTACGCCCAGTCCCAGAAAAAGACCGCCGTATATTGTGGCGAGCAGGGGATCGTCCGTAAGCTCGCCCAGTTCCTCAAAGTATGCCAGACAGACCGAAAAAACTGCCATTGCATAGGTCGCTTTGAAGGCGAACGTCTTTCCCAAAAGCCTCAAGCCCAGCACAAGGAAGGGTATGTTTAGCACAACTATAAAATAGCTCAGTCTTATATGGGTGAGCTGATTTAAAATTATGGATATGCCCACTATACCGCCGTCTAGTATCTGCTTTGCCACAAGAAATTCCTCTATGGCAAAGGCTGCTATGACCGCGCCTGCCGTTATTATGAGATAAGAAACGATATACTGCATTATTTTGTTTTTAAAGCTTATCGTGCCCTCTGTTTTCATATT
>CANRNM010000018.1 GCA_947631975.1 uncultured Clostridia bacterium | reverse complement strand
CGCTCTCACGCTCTGTGCCGTGCTTGCGGCGGGCGCCGTGGGCTATGCGGGAGGCAGGGCGGTCTCCGTTGTCGTGAACGACAAGGAGCTCGACACCGAGCCCGTTATATTAAACGACAGGGTGTATATCCCCTTAAGAGCCGTAGGAGAGGCGCTCGGACTCAATGTCAGCTGGGACGGCGGCACAAAGACGGCTTACATAAATTCGGACGAACGGGGAAACGATGCGGGAGAGCCGGCTGTTCCCGCCGACAATACGGCAGAAGGCTTTGCCTATAAGCTGAACGCTCTCATGCCCGAGAATAAAAACTATATGTTCTCGCCCTTAAGCATAAAGCTGGCGCTTGCGCTTGCGGCAAACGGAGCGCAGGGCGACACAAGGCAGGAGATACTTTCCGCTCTGGACATAGAGGATATAGACGAATTCAACGCCTATGTACAAAAGCTCATAGAGCGTTATTCCAATGAGGATATGGCGCAGCTCAAAATTTCAAACAGCATTTGGCTCAACACCACGCGCGCGATGGGCATTGAATTTGACAAGACCTATGCCGACAAAATGAAGGAATATTACAACGCAGAAATGGGCTTGGTAAGCTCCGGCGACGCAGTTTCAAAAATAAATAAGTGGTGCAGCGAGAGCACAAACGGCAAGATAGACAAAATAATTGATTCGCCCGATTTTCTGGCGGCGCTTGTGAATGCTGTGTACTTCAAGGGAACATGGTCAAGCCAATTCAATAAGGCCATGACCTCAAAACAGACCTTCACCGACAGGAACGGCAGCAAGACCGACATAGACTTCATGCACCAAAAGGACCGCTTCGGTTATTATGAGGACGGCGATGTGAAGATGCTTCAGCTCGCGTACAGAGGCAGTCCTTCGATGTATATCATTTTAAACGGGGACAAGCCCGTAGGCGACATATCGGAGTATATCGACAAAATACAGTACTGCGAGGTGGATGTCGCCATACCCAAGTTCAATATTAAATTTGACACCGAGCTTAACGATATGCTTTCAAAGCTCGGCATAAAGACGGCTTTTGACGACGGCAAGGCGGACCTTTACGCTATGTTCGGCAAACATTCGGACGATGTGCGGTTTTACATAGATAAGGTGCTCCACAAGACCTATATAGATGTGGATGAAAACGGCACGGAGGCAGCCGCGGTTACTGCGGTAATAACGGAGGCAACGTCTCTTATGCCAGATCTCGGACCCAAGGAATTTGTTGCCGACAAGCCGTTCACATTTGTAATAGCGGACGGAAAAGAGATTTTATTCATGGGCGAATACGCCTATGCAAAATAAAGGAGGTTATATAATATGAAAAAAAGAGTTACAGCAGTTTTTCTTTCGTTTTGCCTTGCTTTTTCGGCAATAACGGCAGTCTATGCGGACGATGCGGATAATACAGCCGCTCAGGAGCAGACGGAAGAAAGCGAGGAGCCGGAAACGGAGCCCGAGACGGAAAAGCCCGACGAGCCCGAAACGGAAAAGGAGACCGAAAAGCCCGACGAGCCGGAAACGGAAAAGCCGACCGAGAAGCCTACGGAGAAGGCTACCGAAAAGCCAACGGAGGCTAAAACGGAGGCTGCCACCGAGAAGAAGACGGAAACCACCACAAAGAGCACTTCAAGCTCATCAAACACGGGCGTTAAGGAGGTTACAAGCAACCGCTCCATAAAAATCGACGCCAACGACACAAAGGATCTCTCGTCTTACATACCGTCCACGGCGCCTTCCGCATCGGAGTTCAAGTGGACTTCAAGCAACACCGCCGTTGCGACCATAAGCTCAAGCGGAAAGCTCACGGGCAAAAAGAGGGGAGTTTGTACCGTAACGGCAGAGCTCACAAAGAACAATACGCATTACAAATATACCTTTGATGTGGAGATAGATTCCTCGTCCTCAAGCTCAAAGAGCTACACCATAGATGTGGGCGAAACAAAGGATTTGTACAGATATGTGGACGACAGCTATACGGCTTCAAAATATGACTGGGAATCCAGCAACGAAAGATATGTTACCGTTACCTCAAAGGGCGTTGTTAAGGGCGTCAGAGAGGGAAGCGCAACTATCACCGCAAAGTACGACGACTTAAAATACAGCTTCAAGATAACCGTCGATGACGACGATGATGACGACAGCAGCTCAAGCAGCAGCTCCTCAAAGGTAGCCGCTAAGCTTTCGTGGGATATATATCTCGGCACGGGTGATAAGCTGGATATAAGCGACCTTCTGGAGGACGATCCCGACGAATACGACTGGACGGTGGACGATGACGATATTGTTACCGTTGACGAAAACAGCGGCGTTATAAGAGGCAGGGACGAGGGCAAGACCAACGTTACCGCCAAGGGCGACGACAGATATAAATTCTCCGTTCGTGTGGACGACAAATATTCCACGGACGAAATGTCCATAAGGGGCAAGCAGTCAAAGGATCTGGACGATTATCTTGACGAGGATGTGGACGAATACAGCTTCACAAGCGACCGCAAGGCAGTTGCGACAGTCAATTCAAGCGGCAGGGTAACGGGCGTTGCAAACGGCGTTGCCTCTATCATATGCGAGCATGAGGACGGCGACATAATACAGATTTTTGTTACCGTGTCGGGCATAAGCTCCTCATCCACCACCGAAAGGACTACGGAGGCGACTACGGCGTCAGTTCAGAGAGCAACGCAGTCTCAGGTTCAGACCTCCAAGCCCGCAGCTTCGCAGAATACCGTGGATTTCAGCGATATTTCGCACAGAGCATGGGCAGTTAACGCCATTAAGGCTATGGCTTCAAAGGGCTATATAGTGGGCGTAGGCGGCAGCAGATTTTCACCCGATGCCAACTGCAAGAGATGCGACTTTACTATCGTTCTTGCAAAGATGCTCAATCTTAACGACAGCAACGTAAATGCCGAGTACAACGACATTTCATCAAAGAACTATTACTACAGCTATGTTATGGCTGCCCTTGCAAACGGCATTGAGGCAGGCGTAAAGAACAACAACTTCCGCCCCAACGACTATATTACAAGGGAAGAGGTTATGGTAATGGTATATAAGGGACTCGCAAAGGTAAAGGGCGGTCTCAATACCGACACATCGGTGCTTTCAAAGTACACCGACGCGGGTCAGATATCCGCGGAAAATAAGGCTGCCGTAGCGGCGCTTATAAACAGCGGCGCCATAAGCGGAACCTCCGCTACCACTCTTGAGCCCACGGCTAAGATAACAAGAGCTCAGATGGCAGTTATAATGCAGAAGGTTGACGAAAGCGTAAATTAAATTTGCAATAAAAAATTGCCCCGAAAGGGGCAATTTTTTATTGCATTATCTCCTCCTGCTCCTCATAGAGCGCCATAAGCCTTTCCTCCAGAGCTTCCTTTTCCTCGTACACCTCTCGGGAACGCGCGGAGTTTGTATATACCTCCTCGCTTTCCAAAAGCTTGTCCAGCTTGTCTATTTTTTCCTCCGTTTCCTTTATTTCCGCCTCAAGCTTTTTTATGCGGTTTTCTCTTTTCCTCTGCTGCGCCTGCGCTTCCTTCTGCTTTTTCCAGCCCAGCTTGTTTTCGGTCTCCTCCTTGTATTCCCGCGCGCCGTTCTTTTCCTCCGCCGAAGCCTTCTTCTCCATGTAGTAGTCGTAGTTTCCGAGATATGTTACAGCCCCGTCCTTGTTAAGCTCTATCACCTTGTCCGCCGTGGCGTTTATAAAATATCTGTCGTGCGATATATAGAGCACCGTACCCTCGTAATCTCTAAGAGCGTCTTCGAGTATTTCCTTTGAATTGATATCCAGATGGTTTGTAGGCTCGTCCAGAAGCAGAAAATTAGCGTTTGAGAGCATAATTTTGGCAAGAGCTACCCTGCCTTTTTCGCCTCCGCTAAGCGTGTCTATGGTCTTGAAAACATCGTCGCCTCTGAACACAAAGGCGGCAAGAGTGTTTCGTATGACGGTGTTAGTGAGCTTGGGATAAGCGTCCGATATCTCGTCAAATATGGTCTTGTCAAGGTTAAGATCCGTCTGCTCCTGGTCATAGTAGCCCGTTATAACATTTGCTCCCGTTACGGCGCTGCCGCCCGCAGGCTCCAGCTTTCCCAGTATTATTCTGAAAAGCGTTGTCTTTCCTATGCCGTTAGGTCCTATGAGAGCGACCTTTTCGCCCTTTTTTATTTCAAAAGATACATTTTTAAAAAGCGGAACGCCGTCAAATGACATTTCAAGCCCCTTTATGCTCAGCACATCGTTTCCGCTCGGCTTTGACGGAGTAATTTTAAAGCGTATGCTGTCGGGCAGGGAGTCGGGCGCTGAAAGCCTTTCGGTTTTGTTAAGCAGCTTTTCACGGCTCTCGGCGCGCTTTATGGATTTCTCCCTGTTGAACTCCCTAAGCTTTTTTATTACCTCCTCCTGCCTTTTTATCTCCCTTTGCTGATTTATATATCTTCGGTATTCGTTTTCCCTGTCAGCCTGCTTTTTTTGGGCATAATAGGTGTAGTTTCCGAAGTATTCGCGCGCCCTTGTGTTTTCTATTTCTACTATTTTGTTCACTATCCTGTCCAGAAAATATCTGTCATGCGAAACTATAACGACAGCCTTATTATAGCCCTTGAGGAAGTCCTCAAGCCATCTCACCGACTCTATGTCAAGGTGATTTGTGGGCTCGTCCAGAAGCAGTATGTCGGGGCTTAAAAGCAGAAGTTTGCCAAGCGCAGCCCTTGTTTTCTGTCCGCCCGAAAGCTCGTTTATTTTCTGCCCGCTTTCTTCCTCGCTGAAGCCCAGACCCTTTATAACTCCCCTAAGCCTGCTTTCACAGCTGTAGGCGTCGTTTTCCTCCAGAGCGTGAGAAAGCTCCGAATATCTCGCCATGAACGCCTTAAGCTCCTCGCCCTCCGTGCGCGACATAAGCTTTTCCAGCTCTCTCTGTTCTTTTTCCATAGCCATTATAGGCTCAAAAACGCTCATAAGCTCGTCGTATACCGTCTTTTCGCTGTCAAGCTCCAAGCTCTGCGAAAAATAGCCCACGCTAATATTTTTGGGCATTATCACCTGCCCCGAGTCGAGCGAAAGCTCGCCTGTTATAAGCTTCAAAAGGGTGGACTTGCCTGCTCCGTTAACGCCCACAATACCTATTTTTTCCTTTTCCTCTATGTGGAATGAAACATTATCAAGTACAATATCCGTGCCAAATGCCTTTGACACATTGCTGAGTGCAAGTATCATATTCTGTCCTCCGTTTTCAGATATTATTATTTTAACAGAAAAACTTTACAAATAAAAGACCAAAAAGTAAAGATTGACAAAAAAAGCTAATTATTTTATAATATAAAAAAGCTAATTAAAAAGGTGGTAAGCTATGAGTAAAGACGAGAACGAAAAAATATCCCTTGCCGTTGTAAAAAGGCTTCCCAGATACTACAGATATTTGGGCGATCTGCTGGAGCACGGCATAACAAGGATATCCTCCGGAGACCTCAGCAAAAAAATGGGCGTTACAGCCTCGCAGATAAGGCAGGACCTCAATAAATTCGGCTGCTTCGGTCAGAGAGGCTACGGCTACAATGTGGAAATGCTCTATGCCGAAATTAAAAAAATATTAGGACTTGACAGAGAATATAATATGATAATAATAGGAGCGGGCAATCTGGGTCAGGCTCTTGCCAACTATCCCAACTTCAGGAAAAGGGGCTTCAAGTTCATAGGCGCCTTCGACAAAAACCCCGATATCGTGGGCAAGACGGCAGGCGATGTCGTTATAATGGACATATCGGAGCTGGAGCCGTTTTTGAAGGAAAACAGGGTCGACATTGCGGTGCTTTCAATACCGAAGTACAACGCCCCCAAGATATCCCCCATACTCGTTGAAAACGGCGTGAGAGGAATATGGAATTTTTCGCATATCGACCTCAATACCCCCGACAGTGTGGTGGTGGAAAACGCTCACCTCACCGAAAGCGTAATGACCCTTTCGTATAAATTGAGCGAGCTTGAAAAGAATAATAAGGAATGATAAAAGGGTACCTCGGTACCCTTTTTTAAGAGTGTCGCATTATATCGGCTGAAACCGGTATAACGGAAATTATATAAATAATTGCAAAGTATATTGACATATTTGATTGAATTTAGTATAATATAAATGAGGAAAAAGTTATGTTTTCTCCGTCTTCGTTTTAATCTTCTAAAGAAGATTGTTTCGTAGGATAGCGAAACGTTAATTAAAAAAATATCCCAACGGAAGACTGGTTCGTAGAGCCACGAGCAGGGTAAACAAAAAAAAGCTCATAAAGAAGACGTCAGAAGCTCCTGCATATTGTGGGAGCTTTTATTATTTATATACGGTCGGAGGAAATATTTTGAAGATTTGTCATTTGTCAAAACAATTTTATTATGATTATCCAAGCGATCAATTTCCCGAAATGCTTTTAAAAGAATATAGACCTTATATACAAGTTTTAACCACGGTAAATGGGTTGACTTTTGCTGTCCCTTTGAGGTCTAACATATCACATGATAAGGATGTTTTATGGACAGATAAAGCAGCAAAATGCGGATTGGATTTTACTAAAGCAATACCTATATTAAAATCGGATTATGTTGATAATAAAAGGATCGTTATCAGACCAAAGGAATTTCAAAAACTGGTTGGTAAAGACAGAATTATACAGCAGAAGATGGAAAAATGTATAAAGAATTACAAAAAAGCCAAATCCCAATCCGATATTTTACATAATGCCAAATATTGTGATTTTTCTACTCTGAAGTATTTTGAAAGTGAAATTTATACCACAGAGGAGCTTGCGGTAATGTATGCGGCTTCTACAAATGAATAGCCTTAAATAACAAACCAATATCCGGAAGTCGGCATAGCCTACATCCGGATTTTTTATTGCCAACAGCGTTTATAATAATTAGGTCGGCGCATATTTCCTCCTCTCTCCAACCTTAATAGTTTTGTTATTGTAAAATCGGTCATATTATGGTATACTTAGTATAGATTACTATGTAAAGGCGGGTATATATATGAATAAGTCAAAAAACGGCACGCTCACGGGCTCGGACAAGCTCATGGGCATATTTCTTATAATAGTTGTCGCACTCATTCCCTTTGTGTGCAAGCTCAACGCTGTAAGCGTAAGCGCGGAGGAATACGGCGTTATACGCTCGGCTCAGGCTGTAAACGATGTTTTTTCCTACTGCAAATCCGTGCTGACGCTCACTATGGGCGTTATAATAGCCATATTCATGGCGTTTCAGATATTGAGCGAGGACGGTTTTACGATAAATTTCAAGTCAAAGCCCGTCATAATGGCAGGCATACTGCTTCTGCTCTCTTTTGTGTCCTGCATATTCTCGTCCGAAAAGCAGACCGCCTTTTTCGGCGTTTCGGAGAGATACGAGGGCTTTTTCGTATGGGTATGCTACATGGTCTTCATGGTAGTGGCTATGGCTTTTTCGTCCGAGAGAAAACGCTTTGATTTTCTTATGTGGGGCTTTGTGCTCTCCGCCGTGCTTTTGGGCGCAGTGGGCATAATGCAGTTTTTGGGCTATAATATATTTTCCACCGAATGGTTCAGCAAGCTCATAATGGGAAGCAAATACAGCGGTTCTCCCATGAGGATAAAGTTCGATTCCGTTTTTGCGACATTATACAATCCCAACTGCGCAGGCATGTACTTCGGCATGATGTTTTCGTTCTTTGCGGTGCTTGCTGTGCTTATGCCTCTCAAAAGCAAGCTTAAGTGGCTTTTTGCCATTTTGGCGGTCGTGCTCTGCCTTTGCGTTGTCGGCTCGGATTCCGTGGGCGGACTCATGGGCGTTGTGCTCGGCGTGGGCTTTTCGGCAGCCATATGCACTATATATTATATATTTGTGCTCAAAAGCAAAAAAACCGCAGCCGCTGCGCTTTGCATCATTGCCGCGGGAGTAGTTGGACTTATAGTTTTTCTTAATTCAAACGCCGTAATAGTGCAGAAAATAAATATAATATACAATGCCGTTAAAAACGGAGAGGGTCTTGACCACACGGCAAGCTTCTACGAGGATGTAAAAATAGACGGCATGAAGGGTATAATTGTAACAAAGGGCGGAGAATTTGCTGTGGATTACGCGGGCGAGGCTTCGCAGTTCATGCATGACGGCAGAGTGCTGGAGCCCGTGTCGGAAGAAACAGCTGAAAAGGGCAAGAGCTATGTATATGACGAGTCGGGCTTGAAGTGGACAATGTTCGTAAGCAATGACAAGGACGACGAGTATGTGAGCATAAAGGGCGCAGACGCCCAAGGCACGGAGACCTCATTCATATTCGGAGAGCGCGAAGGCAGGCTTACATTCATGGACAAATTCAGAACTCCCGTGGATATATCCGTTCCTGCCGAAAGCTGGGGCTTTGAGGGCATTGAAAGGCTCGGCTCCAACAGAGGCTATATATGGTCTAGGAGCATACCGCTTTTAAAGAAGAATATAATAATAGGCGCGGGCGCGGACAACTTTGTCTTTGAGTTTCCGCAGAACGATGTCATAAGCAAGCTGAGATTTCTGGGAAATCCCTATGTCATAGTTGATAAGCCCCACAATATATTCCTGCAGACGGGCATAAACACGGGCGTTTTGTCGCTTGCAGCCATGCTTGCGCTCTTTGCGCTCTATTTCGCAACGGCAATAAGGGCTGTCATGCGCGGAGGCGGACAGAGCCTTACGGCTGTAAGGCTTGCGTTTATGGCGGGCATAACGGCTTATCTGGCGGCAGGGCTCACTACGGACAGCGTTGTTTCGGTGGCTCCCGTTTTCTGGACAATGCTCGGCGCGGGCTTCGGCGTAAATATGATAGACGAGGGTGCAGAACGGGATCAATAATTGTTGTTTTTGGAGGTAGGTCATGGTTAAGCTTTCGGCAATGGCAAGAGAACAGCGCAATAAAATGTTTCTCTATGTACTGCTTGATATAGTACTTATAAATATTTCTATAATAATGGCTGTGTGCCTTTGGTACGGCGGCACCATACCCGGCATACCCGGCGGAAAGGGAATGCTCATACCGCCCGAGGTGTGGGAATGGTATAAGTACACGTTTATATTCGTGTCGCCGCTCTGTCTTATTGTCTACGGTCTTTTCAGGTTCTATTCCAATCTGTGGAAATATGCCACAATAGACGATATGTACAAGATAATTGTTGCAAATACAATTATTTTTACCGCGGTATACGGTTATTATTACTATATAGTTTCAAATATAGTGGATATAGAGCTTCCCAGAAGAATGTTGATAGTGGCTTGGATAATAAGCATAATATTCTTCATATTCTCGCGTTCGGGCTATCGCTTTGTAAAAAGACTTTTTATAAACATAGAGCATGCTCTTGGAAGAAAGAGCGGAAGAAGGCGCGTGCTTGTGATAGGCGCGGGCTATGCGGGCTATAATGTGGTGAGGAGCATAATAAACGGCGAGCGGGGCTATGAAAACAGACAGGCAGTCATAGTGGTGGATGACGATTACAGCAAGAACAACACCAACATCATGGGCATAAGAGTTACGCACAACATAGAAAATGTGCCCAGGCTGTGCAGGGAATACGAGATAGAGGAGATAATAGTTGCCATACCCTCCGCATCCAATGCGCAGATGAACAGAATTATGGACTGCTGCACAAAGACCGACTGCGTGCTCAAGATGATACCGCCCATGAGCGATGTTTCGGACGGCGGATATCAGAGGCTAAGAAATGTAAATATTACGGACCTTCTTTTCAGAGATGAGGTTTCCATAGACATCGGAAGCATTTCGGGATATATAAAGGACAGAACGGTCCTCGTTACGGGAGGCGGAGGCTCCATAGGTTCGGAGCTCTGCAGGCAGATAGTTAAGTTTGAGCCCAAACGCCTCGTAATTTTCGATGTGTATGAAAACAACGCCTATGAGCTCTATAACGAGCTTAAGGACAGATATGCCAAAACGGAGATAATTGTGCGCATAGGCTCCGTGAGGGATATGAACTGCGTCGAAAGGGTGTTTGAGGAATACAAGCCCCATGTTGTTTTCCACGCGGCGGCGCACAAGCATGTCCCGCTCATGGAATATGTCCCCGCGGAGGCTGTCAAGAACAATGTGTTCGGCACTCTCAATGTCGCAAGGTGCGCGGATAAATACGGCGCGGAGCGCTTCGTTCTTCTCTCTACGGACAAGGCTGTCAATCCGCAGAATGTAATGGGCGCAACAAAGCGCATAACCGAGCTTATAATACAGGAGCTTTCGACACACAGCGATACAGCCTTTGTTGCGGTGCGCTTCGGCAATGTGCTGGGAAGCAACGGAAGCGTTATTTCAATATTCAAAAATCAGATAAAGGCGGGCGGTCCCGTTACCGTTACCGATAAGGATATAACCAGATTTTTTATGACTATTCCCGAGGCTGCAAGGCTTGTGCTCCAGGCTGCGGCGCTTCATGACGGCGGCCGCATATATGTGCTGGATATGGGCAAGCCCGTTAAGATAGATGAGCTTGCGCGCAATCTTATAAAGCTTTCGGGCTATGTTCCCGACAAGGACATCAAAATAGTGTATACGGGTCTGAGACCCGGAGATAAGCTCTACGAGGAGCTTATAATGTCCGAGGAAAAGGAGAATATGAAGCTTGCCTTCGGCAAAAAGATATTTGTTACGGCTCCCGTGGATATGGACTACGATAAGTTCAGAAAAGACTTGGAAAGACTTTATAAGGCGGCTTATGACGAGCCCGAGAAGGTGCGCTCCATAATAAAGGAGATAGTGCCCAATTTCAATGACGGGAGCGAAAAGGCTTAAAGAGGGAGAACGGTTTTATGTACAGGGCTTTAAAGAGAATTTTGGATATATTGCTAAGCTTTACGGCTATATGCGGTCTTAGCTGGCTTTTTGTCATAATTGCGCTGTGCATAAAGCTGGAGGACGGCGGAAGCATACTCTTTAAGCAGAGGAGGATAGGCAGGGACAAAAAGGAATTTTATATCTATAAATTTCGTACAATGCGCCTTGATACTCCCAAGGATGTGCCCACTCATATGCTGGAGGATCCTCAAAGCTATATCACGAGGGTCGGAAAATTTCTGAGAAAGTCAAGCCTTGACGAGATACCTCAGCTTTTCAATATATTAAAGGGCGAGATGAGCCTTGTGGGTCCCAGACCCGCCCTGTGGAATCAATACGACCTCATAGCGGAGCGCGATAAAAACGGTGCAAACGCGCTTACTCCGGGGCTCACGGGCTGGGCGCAGGTCAACGGCAGAGATGAGCTTCCCATTGAGGTGAAGGCACGCTATGACGGAGAGTATGTAAAGAGAATAAGCCTTTTTTTCGATATATATATCATTCTAAAGACCGTTGTTTCGGTGTTTAAAGCCGACGGTGTGAGGGAGGGCGCAGATGAAAATAATACTGACGGGGAAAAATAGCTATATTGCGTCCAATGTCTGCAAAGCGCTTATTTTAAAGGGACACAGCGCCCGCTGTGTTTCGGTTAGGAACGGCATTGACGCCTTGGATATGAAGGGCGCGGACGCCGTTATACACTGCGCGGCCATAGTGCATAAAAAAGAAAAAAAATATGCCGATAAGTATGACGCCGTCAACTTTGAGCTGACAGCCGAGCTTGCAAAGAAGGCAAAAAGCGAGGGCGTAAAGCACTTTATTTTTCTCTCCACGATGGCGGTATACGGTGTTAAAGAGGGCGAGATAAGCTCGGATACGCCCCTGTCGCCCGTTACGCTCTACGGCAAAAGCAAGCTTAAGGCGGAAAACGCTCTTAATGAGCTCAGGGACGAAAATTTCGGCGTAAGCATTGTCCGCCCGCCCATGGTATACGGAAGAGGCTGTCCCGGAAATTACGGAAGACTGTCAAGGCTTTCGCACATTCTGCCCGTAATACCGCTCGTTTATGGCAAAAAAAGCTTTATTTATATCGAAAATCTGGCGTATTTCATCACTGATTTGACCGAAAAAAGCAATTTTGGCACATTTATGCCCATGGACGGCAGGTATACGTCCACGTCCGAGCTTATGAAGCTTATATCGGGCAGGGCGTATTCCAAGCTTTTGGGAAGGCTTGTGAGCCTCATACCCCTTGCGGTGCTTAAAAAGATGTTCGCTCCGCTTTGGTATTCGGAGGATACGGCGAGCATGTGCGGTCATGTCAGCGTTGAGGAAGCCGTTGAAAGAAGCGAGGGCAGAAAATGAAAATTTATGTAGACGCGGACGCCTGCCCGGTGGTGAGGCAGACAGAGAAAACAGCGCAAAAATATTCAGTGCCCGTTGTGCTCATATGCGATACCAACCATATGCTGACTTCAGATTACAGCGATATAATAACGGTCGATAAGGGAGCGGACTCCGCGGATTTTGTGCTTGTGAATCTCTGCTCTAAGGGCGATATCGTTGTAAGTCAGGACTACGGCGTGGCAGCCATGGCGCTTGGCAAGGGAGCATATCCCATTCACCGGAGCGGACGGCTCTATACCGATGAAAATATAGACGAGATGCTTTTGAAAAGGCATATAGCCAAAACGGCGCGAAGAAGCGGCAAAAGGGCGCATTTAAAGGGACCCAAAAAGCGCACGCCGCAGGACGACGAGAGATTTTCGCAAAGCCTTGAAGGGCTGATATTGAGGCTTTTGCAGGATAATGAATAGATTACGAGGGCTTTTTGAAGCCCTTTTTTATTTCGGCTATGCCCAGCGCAAAGAGGAAAACGCCGAACGCCTTTTTGAGCATATCCGCCTTCACCATGCACATGAGCGCACCGCCCGCGAGCGCGCCCAGAAGCCCCGAAAGTATTATGGGCTTTAGTATGTCCTTTTCTATCCTGCCGTGCTTTGCGTGAGTTATGACAGCCACGATCGCCGTGGGTATGAAGTACACAAGATTTATAAGCTGAGCGCTTTTCTGCTCCACGCCCATAAATATCGTGAGCGCGGGTATGAGCAGTGTGCCTCCGCCTATGCCCATACCGCTTATTATGCCCGACAAAAAGCCTATCACAGTCAGTATCATCATATTATATCACCATTCTTATGCCCGCCGCCAGCATGGAGGCGCCGAATATTATGTGTAGCCATTTTCCCGAAAATCTGCTCAAAAGCTTTGCTCCCACAAAGCCGCCGACCACTCCGCCTATGCTCACCCAAAGCACCGTGCCCCACTCTATGTCCACGCTGAAAAGATAGACTGCGGCGCTTGCCAAGGAAAGAGGAAGTATAACGGCTATGGCGGTTGCGTGCGCCTTGTGCTCCTCCACGTTCAATAGCCTTTCCAGAGCGGGCACGAGCAGAGTTCCGCCTCCCGCGCCGAAGAAGCCGTTTGCAATGCCCGTTGCAAGCCCCGTTAACCATGTTTTTTTCATTCTATCACCCCTTTTATTTTCTGTTGTTTTGGTTTTATTATTCGTTTGGGCTTTATTTTTAAATAAAATGAAATTATGTATTGACAATATGCGCTTTATCTGCTAAAATAAATGGTAATTGATATCGGTTATAAAGGTGTTGAACGAGACGCAGGCAATTCTGCCAAGGATTTTTCAGAGAGCCGCTGTTGGCTGTGAGGCGGCAAATCGTCGGTTTTGCCCATCACTCGGGAGCTTTCCCTCTGAATTTTCAGTAAGAGCGGAACGGTTTGCCCCGTTATAGGTGTAAGGTTTGATAGAACCTGCCGAGGAGCGTATGGCGACGTGCGCTTGAACCGGGGTGGTAACACGGATTTTTCGTCCCTGACTTTTTACAGTCAGGGCTTTTTTGAATTTATATTTAATTTTTTATGCATTATGCAATAAAAGTTAACAATTACTGCATTGAATTGCACGCCGATTTGAGTTATAATAAAAAGATAAATAATAAGGAAGGGACGGATAAAATTGAAAAGACATATCATATCTATACTTGTAGATAACCAGGCGGGCGTACTTAACAGAGTGTGCGGTCTTTTCTCAAGGAGAGGCTACAACATTGAAACGCTCAGCGTAGGCGTTACGGAAGACCCCGCCGTATCCAGGATCACGGTTCAGGTAGACTGCGATGATTCCACGGCAGACCAGATAATAAAGCAGGTGGACAAGCTCGTGGACGTAATAAGAGTAGTGGAGCTTCATGAAAACCACGGAGTTTTCAGAGAGCTTGCTCTCATAAAGGTAAAGGCTCAGCCCAAGCAGCGCTCCGAGATAGCCAGCATGGTGGATATATACAGAGCCAACATAATAGATGTAGCAAGCGAGACCATCACAATAGAGATAACGGGCAAGCCCTCCAAGATAGAGGCTTTTGAAGCTCTTATGGAGCCCTACGGCATAAAGGAGGTCGTAAGGACGGGTCTTACGGGTCTTTGCAGAGGCAACAATCCCATAAAGAAGGAAAGGGATATATAATATATTAAATACTGCGGGACATACCGCAATATATAAATTTATTTCATTTATCAATTTATTTTTTTAGGAGGCAGAAAAAATGTCAGACGCAAGAATTTTTTATCAGGACGATTGTAATTTAAGCTTACTTGAAGGCAAGACCATTGCAGTCATAGGCTACGGCTCACAGGGACACGCTCACGCGCTCAACGCAAAGGAGTCGGGCTGTGATGTTATCATCGGTCTTTACGAGGGCAGTAAGTCATGGAAGAGAGCGGAGGAGCAGGGCTTTAAGGTTTACACAGCCGCAGAAGCCGCTAAGAAGGCAGACATCATCATGATACTTATAAACGATGAGCTCCAGGCTGCTATGTACAAGAAGGACATCGAGCCCAACCTTGAGGCAGGCAATATGCTTATGTTTGCTCACGGCTTCAATATCCACTTCGGATGCATAAAGCCCCCCGCAGATGTTGACGTTACAATGATAGCTCCCAAGGGACCCGGTCATACCGTAAGAAGCGAGTATCAGGCAGGCAAGGGCGTTCCCTGTCTTGTAGCCGTTGAGCAGGATGCAACGGGCAAGGCTCTCGATATGGCTCTCGCTTATGCTCTCGCTATAGGCGGCGCAAGAGCAGGCGTTCTTGAAACCACCTTCAGAACAGAGACAGAGACCGACCTCTTCGGCGAGCAGGCTGTTCTTTGCGGCGGCGTTTGCGCTCTTATGCAGGCAGGCTTTGAAACTCTTGTTGAAGCGGGCTATGACCCCAGAAACGCTTATTTTGAGTGTATTCACGAGATGAAGCTTATAGTCGACCTTATCTATCAGTCGGGCTTTGCAGGCATGAGATATTCTATCTCCAACACGGCAGAGTACGGCGACTATGTGACGGGTCCCAAGCTTATCACAGAGGAAACAAAGAAAACTATGAAGAAGATACTTTCCGACATTCAGGACGGTACCTTTGCTAAGGAATTCCTCCTCGATATGTCTCCCGCAGGCGGACAGGTACACTTCAAGGCTATGAGAAAGCTTGCGGCAGAGCATGAGTCCGAGAAGATAGGCGAGGAGATCAGAAAGCTCTACAGCTGGAACGGCGAGGATAAGCTTATCAACAACTAAGCGATAGGCTACGAGCTTATCGCACAAGACGCTTTTTGAAACTGCCCAAAAGCGAAAGCTTTTGAAGGCAGAGCAAAAGAGCGGCTTAAAGCGTTGCGACAGCAACGGACGAGAGTTTTTGAAAAAAACTCGAGTGCGATAAGCGGTAAAATTTTTGAAACTGCTTAAAAGCGAAAAGCTTTAACATTATAATTTGCAATTTTTGAGGGGCGGGCGCTGCCCGCCCCGAATTTGTTTTTTTACAACGAGAGTTATATTTAATGGAGGAAAGCTGTGAAAAAGGTAACCATTTTTGACTCTACATTAAGGGATGGAGCGCAGGCTGAGGGTGTATCCTTTAGTGTAGAGGACAAAATCAAAATAGTCAAAGCGCTTGACAATCTGGGCGTATCCTATGTGGAGGCGGGCAATCCCGGCTCCAACCCCAAGGATCTGGAGTTCTTTGAAAGGGTAAGCTCTGTCAGGCTTAAAAACACAAGGGTCGTTGCCTTCGGCAGCACAAGACGGAGAGGCATTTCACCCTCGGAGGACGGAAATGTTCAGGCTCTTATAGGCGCCGGAGTAAAGACCGTCGCCATATTCGGCAAGTCGTGGGACTTTCATGTTACGGATATAATCAATGCCACGCTCCGCGAAAACATAGAAATGATATATGACACCATACTCTACCTCAAGGAGCAGGGCAAGGAGGTCATATTTGACGCCGAGCACTTCTTCGACGGCTACAAGGCAAATCCCGACTATGCCATAAAGACGCTTGACGCGGCTTTGCAGGCGGGAGCGGACTGCCTTTGCCTTTGCGATACCAACGGCGGAACGTTTCCCCACGAAATATATGACATCACAAAGACCGTGACCGAAAGGTTCGACACGGTAATAGGAATACATGCGCATAACGACTGCGGTATGGCTGCGGCAAACACGGTAATGGCTGTGCGCGCGGGCGCAGCCCATGTTCAGGGCACTATGACGGGCTTCGGCGAGAGATGCGGAAACACGAGCCTCTCAACCGTTATACCCGACCTTCAGCTGAAGCTTGACTACGAATGTATACCGCCCGAAAATATGGCGCTTCTCACACACACGGCAAGAGAGGTCAGCGAGATAGCCAACCTTAAGCTTAACGAGAGAGACCCCTTCGTGGGCAAGACGGCTTTTGCGCACAAGGGCGGAATGCACATCGACGGCGTGAGCAAGAACAGCAGGAGCTTTGAACACATAGACCCCGCTCTTGTGGGAAATGAAAGAAAATTCCTCACAAGCGAGGTAGCAGGCAGGACTACCATTCTTTCCATGATAAAGAAGATAGCTCCCGACATAGAGAAAAATTCCCCCGAGACCATAAGGATAATAGACAGGCTGAAGGAGCTTGAATACGAGGGCTATCAGTTCGAGGGCGCAGAGGGCGGTTTTGAGCTCCTTATAAGAAAGGAGCTTGGTAAGTACAAGCCGTTCTTTGAGCTTGAGACCTTCAAGATAATAGGCGAGCACCCTGTTATGGGAGATACGCAGACCGCCACGGCTATGATAAATCTTTCCGTGGACGGCAAAACGGAGATAACCGCAGCCGAGGGCGACGGTCCCGTAAACGCTCTTGACAAGGCTCTGAGAAAGGCGCTTGAGGTCTTCTATCCAAGCCTCTCGCAGGTGCACCTTACGGACTACAAGGTTAGAGTGCTTGACAGCACGTCAGCCACGGCGTCAAAGGTAAGAGTGCTTATAGAGTCGTCCGACGGCGACGAGAGCTGGACTACCGTAGGCGTTTCGAAGGATATTATAGAAGCCAGCTGGAAGGCGCTTGTGGACTCTATAGAGTATAAGCTTATAAAGGACATTGAAAAGAAGTTCAAGGACTTTCTTTAAGTAATAAAAAGTAAATTTTTCAGGAGGACAAAACTATGGGTATGACTATGACTCAAAAAATTTTAGCGGCTCATGCAGGTCTTGAGTCCGTTAAAGCAGGTCAGCTTATCGAAGCAAAGCTCGACCTTGTACTCGGCAATGACGTTACAACTCCCGTTGCCGTTACAGAATTCAATAAAATAGGCGTTGACAAGGTGTTCGACAAGGACAAGGTGGCTATCGTTCCCGACCACTTCACACCCAATAAGGACATAAAGTCGGCTGAGCACTGCAAATATATAAGAGATTTTGCTCACGACAAGGAGGTTACAAACTACTTTGAGGTAGGTCAGATGGGTATAGAGCACTGCCTTATACCCGAGACGGGTCTTGCCGTGGCAGGCGACGTTATAATAGGCGCAGATTCTCACACCTGCACATACGGCGCTCTTGGCGCGTTTTCAACAGGCGTAGGCTCTACGGATATGGCAGTCGGTATGGCGAGAGGCGTTGCATGGTTCAAGGTGCCGGGCGCTCTTAAGTTCGTGCTTAAGAATAAGCCTGCCAAGTGGGTAAGCGGTAAGGACATCATACTCCATATCATTGGCATGATAGGCGTTGACGGCGCTTTATACAAGTCTATGGAGTTTGCGGGCGAGGGCTTGCGGTATCTTTCAATGGACGATCGCTTCACTATTGCCAACATGGCTATAGAGGCGGGCGGAAAGAACGGCATATTCCCCGTAGACGAAAAGACTATGGAATATATAAAGGAACATTCAAGCAAGACTCCCGTTGTTTACGAGGCTGACGAGGACGCGGAGTATGACGCCGTGTATGAGATAGACCTTTCGGCATTAAGACCTACAATAGCGTTCCCGCATCTTCCCGAAAACACAAAGACCGTTGACGAGGCAAAGGGTCTTGAAATGGATCAGGTAGTAATAGGCTCATGTACAAACGGCAGAATAAGCGATATGAGGGCGGCAGCCTCCATATTGAAGGGTCATAAGATAAACCCCAAGCTGAGAGTTATAATTCTCCCGGGCACACAGAAGATATGGCTCCAATGCGTTGAGGAAGGACTTGCAAAGACATTTGTCGAGGCGGGCTGCGTATTCTCAACTCCTACCTGCGGTCCCTGCTTAGGCGGACACATGGGCATACTTGCAAAGGGCGAGAGAGCCTTATCAACTACCAACAGAAACTTTATAGGCCGTATGGGTCATCCCGAGTCCGAGGTTTACCTCTGCTCACCCGCCGTTGCCGCAGCTTCGGCAATAACAGGCGTTATAACCGACCCCGAGGACATCAAATAAGGAGGATATGAATAATGAAAGCTTGTGGTACAGTTTTTAAATATGGCGACAATATAGATACGGATGTTATTATTCCCGCAAGATATCTCAATTCGTCCGACCCCAAGGAGCTTGCAAAGCACTGCATGGAGGACGCGATCCATTCGACCGTCAAATTTGTGGACAATGTAAAGGACGGCGACATAATAGTAGCCGAAAAGAACTTCGGCTGCGGTTCATCCAGAGAGCACGCGCCCATAGCCATAAAGGCGAGCGGTATATCCTGCGTTATAGCTAAGACATTTGCAAGGATATTCTACAGGAACGCGATCAATATAGGTCTTCCCATTTTAGAGTGCGACGAGGCGGCTGAAAAGATAGAAATGGGCGACACCGTAGAAGTGGATTTCAACACGGGCGTTATAACAAACAAGACAAAGAACGAAACTTATCAGGCAGAGCCCTTCCCCGAGTTTATGCAGGAGATGTTCAAGGTCGGCGGACTTGTGGAGCAGACAAAGGTAAAGCTTGGTTTAAAGTAAAATAATTATTTGAAAAGAGGTAAACGAAATGAACTTTAAAATTGCAGTCGTAGCGGGAGACGGTATAGGTCCCGAGGTAATGGAACAGAATATAGCTGTGCTTAATGCCGTTGGCAAAAAATTCGGTCATTCATTTGAATATACTCACGTTTTGGGCGGTGGCTGCGCCATAGATAAATACGGCGAGCCCCTTCCGCAGGAGACAATAGATGTCTGCAAGGCAAGCGATTCCGTGCTTCTGGGCGCGGTAGGCGGCTGGCAGTGGGACACTCTCCCCGGCGATAAAAGACCCGAAAGAGCGCTCTTGGGCTTGAGAGGTGCGCTCGGTCTTTATGCCAATTTAAGACCCGCAACGCTTCACAATGCTTTGAAGGACGCTTGTCCCTTAAAGCCCGAGCTTGTGGCTGACGGCGTTGACATAATGGTGGTAAGAGAGCTTACGGGCGGTATGTACTTCGGCGAGAAGGGCAGAAAGCAGACGGAGCTCGGCGAGGCTGCCTATGATGTGGAGCAGTACGCAGTAAAGGAAGTTGAGAGGATCACAAGGACTGCTTTTGAAATAGCAAGAAAGAGGAAAAAGCACGTAACAAATGTGGACAAGCAGAACGTTCTGGAGTCCTCAAGGCTCTGGAGAAGCGTTGTGCTCGAGGTAGCAAAGGACTATCCCGACGTAGAGCTCGATCATCTCTATGTTGACAATGCTTCAATGCAGCTTATAATGCGTCCCACCACATTCGATGTTATCGTTACGGGCAATATCTTTGGCGATATACTTTCCGATGAGGCTTCTCAGATGACGGGTTCAATAGGTATGCTTCCTTCCGCAAGCCTCGGCGAGGGCAGTCTTGGTATGTACGAGCCTGTTCACGGCTCTGCTCCCGACATTGCGGGCAAGGACATCGCAAACCCCATAGCTACCATACTTTCCGGCGCTATGATGCTCAAGTACAGCTTCGGTCTGCTTGATGAAGCCAAGTGCATAGAGGACGCCGTTACAAAGGTGCTCGACATGGGCTACAGAACGGGCGATATAATGAGCGAGGGCATGAAGCAAGTAGGCTGCAAGGAAATGGGCAGACTTATTATTGAAAATCTTTGATAAATAAAAGGACTTTCGGGGATATCTCCCCGAAGGTCCGCTATAAATAAAGGAGAGAAACGGTTATGAAAAGATATATTGCTTTGCTGCTGGCGTTATTTATGCTTTCAAATACTGTGTATGCCTACGAATCCCCTTCGGACTGGGCTTTGGACGACATCAACAGGGCAAGGGAGGAAGGTATCGTTCCCGATTTCCTCATGGACGGCTACAGCTATGCCACTATAAGGCAGGAGTTCTGCAAGCTTTGCGCAAATACACTGCGCGCGTGGGGCATAACCGAAAAGGGCGGTATCTCCGTAAGCTTCAACGACCTTACGAACGATAACGACATAGATCCCGACATTCTTTTCTGCGCTTCCCTGGGCATAGTTTCCGGAATGGGGAACGGAAAATTTGAGCCTACAAGGTTTATAACAAGGCAGGAAGCGGCAAAGATGCTTTGCAATACCTATAGAGTGCTTCTTGAAAGCCAAAACAAGCACATGGAATATCAGCTCACCTATCCCCATGTGTTCAAGGACGGCGACAAAATATCCCTCTGGGCAAGAAACGATATATATGCCATGTATCACTGCGGAGTAATGATGGGCGATACAAGGGGCAATTTCGACCCCTTGGGCACCTACACAAGAGAGCAGTCCATATGCACCTTTTTAAGGCTGTATGAGCTTAAGGATAATCAAAAGACCGTTCCCGAATACTATGCAGTCGGCGAGCTTGAAAAAATGTTATATTCAAATTATGACGGAAGCTGCTGTATGGATGTGGCAGGCTATGATTTTAATTATATTAAAGAACTCAAGCCCGAATATATAAACAGCTATTCGGAGCATTTCACATCCGATGACCTCGGTTTTGTATATCCCATAGGCGAAAAATATATGCCTATCACGGTGTCTGTAGGCGCAGGCGTGGGCAAAGAAATAATAATAAATAAGGACGGCGAGGATGTTACATCCGGTTCGGGAGTCGGCATTGTCTACGGCATAGACGGCGACATTGCGAGAGTTGAAAATTACGGATTTAAATTGTTTGACCTTAAATCGAGAAAAGAAATATCCGTGAATGATACGACGGATATCAATGATATAGGCTGCGGTATGTACACGGCTTTGTATGAGGATAATGACGGCGTTATTTTTGCCTTCCTGGATAAGGACCTTAAGCCTATAACGCCCAAGAAGTATAGATATTGCGGCACAGCCCTTAACAATATGACGGTGGGCATTGACAAAAACGGAAATGCGGACATCGTGGACAACAAGGGCAATATTTTGAAAACGCGAAAAATTGACTTTAATACCTACAATATCAGCAGTATTTTCGGCACAAATGTTATCCTGGGAAACATAAAAACATCACACTCGGAAATACTTCGCGTAGGCAGCGGAGAATATATAAAAAAATATGACACTGTGGAATTTATGGATAATGGTGAAATGCGTGCAGACGGCGAAATCCTTGATATAAACGGAAAGCCTAAGTTCAGCATCAAAGCCAAGGGCTATGAATTTGTGGTGCCGAGCTATGCCTATGACGACCTTTGGTTCGGCTATGACCCCGAAAGCAATACATACGATGTCATAGACACAAATGGCAATGTTATGGCAAAGGGTATTGCCGAAAGATTTATAGTATCCGACGGCGGAGGCATATTCTGCGGCAAAACGGGCAATTACTCCCTTGCGCTTTTCGATGCCTTCGGCAAGGAAATAGGCACTGTAAAAACAGGGCACAGCATAGAGAGGTTCTGCTTTATAAACGGACTTTTGAGGGTAACCTCCGATAACGGCGTAAACACCTATTATTTGCCCAACGGGGACGACGCATCCTTCATTAATGCGGAAATACAAAATTAATTGAACGAGTAAATAAATTGGATATACATTCCAATATGAAATATAATACAAAAATATTTTTGGCTGTCAAAAAGCATAGAACAGGAGGAATACAAAATGATAAGCGACAGAGTTAAAATCGGTCCCGACAAAACACCGCACCGCTCGTTGTTCAAGGCAATGGGCTACACGGACGAGGAGCTTTCAAGACCCCTCATAGGCGTTGTGAACGCACAGAATGAGATAATACCCGGTCATATCCACCTTGACAACATTGCTAAGGCTGTCAAGGCGGGCGTGCTTGCGGCAGGCGGCACTCCTATAGAGGTGCCCGCCATAGGCGTTTGCGACGGCATAGCTATGGGACATATAGGCATGCACTATTCTCTGCCCACAAGGGAGCTCATTGCGGACTCTATAGAGTGTCAGGCTATAGCTCACGCCTTTGACGGACTTGTGCTCATACCCAACTGCGACAAGATAGTCCCCGGTATGCTTATGGCTGCCGCAAGGCTCAATATCCCGGCCATAGTCTGCTCGGGCGGACCTATGCTTGCAGGCCACAAGGACTGTGAAAAGCTTTCGCTTTCAAAGACCTTCGAGGCTGTGGGCGCTTATGAAGCGGGCATAATAGACGATGCGGAGCTCAAGGAATTTGAAAACAAATCCTGCCCAAGCTGCGGTTCATGCTCGGGCATGTACACAGCCAATTCCATGAACTGCCTTTCGGAGGTAATAGGCATGGCGCTTCCCGGCAACGGCACCATACCCGCCGTTTACGGCGACAGGATAGGGCTTGCAAAGCGCGCGGGAATGCAGATAATGAAGCTTGTTGAAAAGGACGTAAAGCCTAGGGATATCATGAACGAAAAGGCGTTCAGAAACGCTCTTACAATGGATATGGCTCTTGGCTGCTCCACAAACTCAATGCTTCACCTTCCCGCCATAGCTCATGAGGCGGGCGTTGAAATAAATCTGGATATGGCAAACGAGATAAGCTCTAAAACGCCTAATCTATGCCACCTTGCTCCCGCAGGTCCCAACTACATCGAGGAGCTCAACGAGGCAGGCGGTATACCCGCAGTTATGGCTGAAATAAACAAGCTCGGACTTCTGGCAACGGATAATATGACCTGTACCTTAAAGACGGTCGGCGAGAATATTTCGGGCTTGAGCGGCGCTGACGGCAAAATCATAAGGACAGTTGAGGAGCCTTATTCCACAACGGGCGGTATTGCCGTTTTGAGAGGAAACATAGCTCCCGACGGCTGTGTTGTAAAGAGGAGCGCAGTTGCGCCCGAAATGCTCAAGCACAGCGGTCCCGCAAGAGTGTTCAACTCCGAGGAGGAGGCTATTGCGGCTATATTCGGCGGCAAGATAGTAAAGGGTGACGTAGTCGTTATTGTCTACGAGGGACCGAAGGGTGGTCCCGGCATGAGAGAAATGCTTTCTCCCACATCGGCTCTTGCAGGCATGAAGCTTGACAAGGATGTCGCTCTTATAACCGACGGCAGATTCAGCGGAGCTTCAAGAGGCGCAAGCATAGGTCATGTATCTCCCGAGGCTGCGGCAGGCGGAAACATCGGTCTTGTGAGAGAGGGCGACATAATAGATATAGATATAAACGCAGGCAAAATAAATGTTAAGGTCAGCGACGAGGAGCTTGCCGAGAGAAGAAAGGCATGGGTGATCCCCGAGCCCAAGATAAAGACGGGCTATCTTTCAAGATATGCAAGGCTCGTAAGCTCTGCGGACAAGGGCGCTGTCCTCAACTGATCTGTATAAAAAGGGGAGATAGCTATGAAAAGAATTATAGGCATTTTACTTTCGGTATTTATGATCACGGGTCTTATGACATCGCCCGCCTTTGCTATTCAGGACGATGTGAAGGCAGTGTATACAAACGAGCTGGAATGGCTCAAAAAGATAAACAATTATAACCCCGAGGATATATTCGGATATCAGATAGAATACTGCGTCTATGATATAGACAAGGACGGCATAAAGGAATTGCTCGTAAAAATGGGCACCTGCGAGGCGGATTATATAATAAGGGTGTATGGCTGCGAATACGGCAGGATAGTTTCGCTTGCCACTCTTGACGGCGGACATACCTATCCCTACGAGTGCGATACAAACGGAATATTTATGTATTGGAGCCATATGGGCTGCGAAACATTGATGAGGGTATCAAAGCACGGACACGACCTCGTAGCGGAGACTGTTTTTTCAAACGATCTCAATCCGCTTTTTGAAAAGGGCGTTGAAGACCCATGGCATCAGCCCCAAAAGCCTATTGTTCTTTGCGCCGCCTATGATTACTCGGAATTGAAATAATATTTTTAAAACATCAGGAGGTAATATATGATATTGAACGGTTCTGAAATTCTGGTTGAATGTCTTAAGGAACAGGGCGTTGATACCGTATTCGGCTATCCCGGAGGCGCTGTGCTCAATATTTATGATGCTCTCTATAAGCATCAGCACGAGATAAAGCACTATCTCACATCGCACGAGCAGGGCGCGGCTCACGCAGCGGACGGCTATGCGCGCTCAACGGGCAAGGTGGGCGTATGCATCGCCACAAGCGGCCCCGGAGCCTGCAACCTTGTTACGGGCATAGCTACGGCTTATATGGACAGCATACCCATAGTTGCCATAACGGGCAACGTAGGGCTTTCGCTCCTCGGCAAGGACAGCTTCCAGGAGGTAGACATAACGGGCGTTACAATGCCCATCACAAAGCACAATTACATTGTAAAGGATGTTACAAAGCTTGCGGAGACCGTAAGAAAGGCATTCTATATCGCAAGAAAGGGTCGTCCGGGCCCCGTACTTATAGACATAACAAAGGATGTTACGGCAGCGGAATGTGAGTACACTCCCGCAGAGCCCTATAAGATCGAAAAGAGGGTCAAGACAATAACCGACGAGGACATAAACGCGGCTATAGAGCTTATACGCTCGGCTAAAAAGCCCTTTATGTACTGCGGCGGCGGCTGTATAAATGCGGAGGCTTCGGCGGAGATAATAAAGCTTGTCGAAAGCCAGGATATGCCTGTTTCAAGCTCCGCCATGGGTCTTGGTGTTATACCCTCCGACCATCCCAACTATACGG
>CANRNM010000017.1 GCA_947631975.1 uncultured Clostridia bacterium | reverse complement strand
GTATAACTGGCATAGAAACGGGCTTTAAGGACTTTGACAGGCTCACTGCGGGGCTTCAGAATGCAGACCTCATACTTATAGCGGGAAGACCGTCTATGGGCAAGACCGCCTTCGGACTCAATATTGCCCAGTTTGCTGCGGTCGAAAAGAAAATACCCGTGGCTATTTTTTCTCTTGAAATGTCCATGCTTCAGCTGGGCAACAGAATGTTATCCTCACAGGCGCTTGTGGATTCAACTAAACTTAGAACAGGCAATCTTACGCCCGAGGAATGCGACAGCATAGCCATGGCAATGGGTACGCTGTCGGCAGCCCCTATAGAGATATACGACACTCCGGGCATAAACCCCATGAGCCTCAGAGAAAAGTGCAGAAAATTGAAGCTTGAAAAGGGCTTGGGGCTTATAGTAATAGACTATCTCCAGCTTATGGAGGGTTCGGGAAGCAGGAACGAATCCGACCAGCAGAGAGTGTCCTTCATTTCCCGTTCTTTAAAGAATATAGCCAGAGAACTCAATGTGCCCGTGGTGGCTCTTTCACAGCTTTCAAGAGGACCCGAGGGCAGGACCGACCACAGACCCATGATGTCTGATCTGCGCGAATCGGGCGCCATAGAGCAGGACGCAGATGTGGTATGTCTTCTTTTCAGAGAGGAATATTACAAAAAGGACGACCCCGATGTAAAAAACAAGGGCGAGGTCATAGTCGCAAAGAACAGAAACGGCTCCACCGATACCATAAACCTTACATGGAGAGGGCAGTTCACAAGATTTTTCGATATGCTTGAAGAAGAAATACAATACGATATCCCTCCGGATATGCAGTGATCTACAAGATAAAAACGGTACAGATTATAATTCTGTACCGTTTATTTTATGCGATATTTTATTAAAGTATCTGATACATTTCAAGCAGGAGCTTCTTTGTGTCCTCAAAGCTTAAGCAGGGGTCTGTTATGGATTTTCCGTATATATGACCCTTTATGTCGTTGCCTTGATTTCCGCCCATTATATAGCTTTCTATCATTACGCCCTTTACAAGCTTTTCAAGCCTGTCGCTGCATGAGCGCGAATGAAGTATATCCTTTACTATTCTGGGCTGTTCTGTGTGTATCTTCTTTGAATTGGAGTGGTTTGCATCCACTATGACGGCGGGATTTGCATATTTTCCTGCAGCGTACATATCTGCGGCAAGTATCAGGTCTTCATAATGATAGTTCTGTATATGAACTCCTCGTCTGTTTACCGAACCCCTCATTATAGCGTGGGCTAGGGGATTACCGCTTGATTTCACTTCATCCTCGCCGTATATGAAGTCGTGGCTCTGCTGCGCAGCTCTTATGGAGTTGAACATAACGCTCAAATCGCCGCTCATGGGGTTTTTCATGCCTACGGGCACATCAATGCCGCTTGATGTGAGCCTGTGCTGTTGATTTTCAACGCTTCTTGCGCCTATGGCTATATATGAAAGAATGTCGTCTACATACGGAAGATTGGAGGGGTAGAGCATTTCATCGGCAATGGGAAGTCCCGTTTCCCTTATAACTCTTAAGTACATATTCCTTATAGCCTTTATACCCTCTGCCATGTTAGGCTCGCCGTTGGGGTCGGGCTGATGCATCATGCCCTTATAGCCTTCGCCCGTAGTCCTGGGCTTTCCGGTATACACCCTCACAATAGTAAAAATCTTGTCGCTTATAAGCTTGCTGACTTCCGAAAGCCTGCGCGCGTAGTCGCACACCGACTCCTCCTCGTCGGCAGAACAAGGACCTACTATAACTATAAACCTGTTGTCTTTACCCTCAAAGATATCTCTGAGAGCCTTGTCGTTTGCTTCCTTTATCTGCTTCAGCTCGGGAGTAAGAGGCGTCATTTCCTTTATCTCCGATGCGGGAAGCATTTTTCTGACTTTTGTAAAACTCATATTATTACACTCCTTAGTCTTAGCTTTACTTAATAATATATATTCTTTTTTATTATAAGTCAAGTATTAATGTATATTTTTGAGCAAAAATTTTTATACTTATTAAGCAATATATTGATAAATATTTCAAATAACTATTGTAATCAAAGACAATAAATGGTATAATAAATTTAAATATATACAAAAAGAAAGGAGATATTTTTATGAAATTAGGCAACATTATTGTAGGTCAGTCGGGAGGTCCCACTTCGGTCATCAACTCCAGCCTTGCGGGAGTTTTTCAGGCTGCAAAAGACCTTGGCGCACCTAAGATCTATGGCATGAGAAACGGTATAGAGGGTCTTTTGAACGAGCAGTATATCGACATGAAAGAATATCTTAAAAACGATATTGATGTTGAAATACTCAAGAGAACTCCCTCGGCTTTTCTGGGCTCATGCCGTTTTAAGCTTCCCACAGTGGACAAGAGCCCCGAGACTTACGACAGAATAATCGAAGTTTTGAGAAAGCTTGACATCAAGCATTTCTTCTACATCGGCGGAAACGACTCCATGGACACAATAAAGCAGCTCAGCGAGTATGCTTCGGCAAAGAATATAACCGATATTACATTCATGGGTGTTCCCAAGACTATCGACAACGACCTTGCCGTTACAGACCATACGCCCGGCTACGGTTCTGCGGCAAAGTATATCGGCACAACTATAAAGGAGCTTTCAAGAGACGCTGTTGTTCAGCCCATA
The DNA here is from genome assembly GCA_947631975.1 of uncultured Clostridia bacterium. Taxonomy (GTDB): domain Bacteria; phylum Bacillota; class Clostridia; order Lachnospirales; family CAG-274; genus Gallispira. Next base: position 23,096 of record CANRNM010000017.1, on the reverse strand, counting down.
GACATTGTTACAATAGTTGAGATCATGGGCAGAAACGCAGGCTGGCTTGCAGCTGCCGCAGCTCTTGCAAAGGGTGAGGACTGCGAGGGCGCAGACCTTATCTACCTTCCCGAGACGGTATTCGATATCGACAAGTTCCTTGCAAAGGTTGAGGATATCCACAAGACAAAGAAGCAGGTCCTTGTGGCTGTATCAGAGGGCATCAAGGTTGCCGACGGCAGCTATGTATGCGAGGCGGCAGCCGCAAATAAGGCTGTTGACAGCTTCGGACACAAGACTCTCGGCGGCACTGCTTCCACACTTGCAGGCATGATCGCCGATAAGTTCGGCTGGAAGACAAGACCCATAGAGTTCAGCACAATACAGAGATGCGCAAGCCATATCGGTTCTCTTACCGATGTAAACGAAGCCTTCCTTGTAGGCGGTCAGGTTGTTAAGGCTGCCGCAGAGGGCGAAACGGGCAAGGTTGGTATATATGTAAGAGTATCCAACAAGCCTTATATGATGAACACGGATATATACGATGTAAACGCAATAGCAAACGTAGAAAAGACCGTTCCCAAGGAATGGATAATAAACGACGGCACATATCTTTCACAGGAAGCTATTGACTATATGAGTCCTCTTATCCAGGGCGAAATATATCCTTACATGGTAAACGGTCTGCCCAAGCACATCAAGCTTTGATGCTTAAGGCAAGTATCTACCTTTAATTGTTATAATAGCCACAGTTTCACCTGTGGCTTTTATACTGAAAAGCTTAAGGAGTATGTAAAATGCTGCTGAAATTATTTTTGTTTATGTGCGAGGTCAAGAACAGAGTGATCAAAAACGACCTTATGACCTACGCCAATTCGCTTACATTCAGACTTATATTGGCTATTTTCCCGTTCCTCATAGCGCTTCTTACGCTGCTGGGCTTTTTAAATCTGCCCGTGGACAGGATAATAAATACGGTAGTTGAGGATATGCCGAAGGAAATGGCGGATATGATAAGCTATTTTATAAGCGATGTGCTGAGCGAAAAACGCCTAAGCCTGCTTTCATCGAGTATCATAATCGCCGTATACAGCGCCTCGGCAGGCATACACACCATGGTAAAGGGCGTCTGCGCAACATTTGAAACCCATGAAGACAGAAATTTCTTCAAGACAAGGTTTATAAGCATAATACTTATGCTCGTGTTCGTTGTTATAATCGTAGCGACGCTGTATATAACTATTTTCGGCGACACCATTAACAGTTTCCTGGAAAGCAGAGATATTGTCCGCCATATACCCGATGTTGTTACAGGCTCGCTCATGCATATAATAATAGCAGTAATAATAGCTATTTTCCTTGTGCTTCTTTACAAATTCTCTGTCAATATGCGTATAGGGCTAAAATATCTTCTGCCCGGCATAGTGTTTACAATGGCAAGCTGGTTTATAGTTTCAAAGCTTTTCAACATCTATATTACAAACTTTTCAAGATATTCCGTCATATACGGAAGTATAGGAGCGATATTTGTGTTTGCTCTCTGGCTTCTGCTTCTTTCGGTGCTCATACTTGTAGGCTCGCAGATAAATGCGGTACTTTATGACAAGGAATTTATGGGCAGGCTGAACAGACATTTCAACGGCGGTATAGACAAGGGCTTATATTAATATACACATAAAAAAGAACCCGATATATTCGGGTCCTTTTTATTTTAAATTAACAGTTATGTATCAGTTATGAGGAGCGCCTACAGGACAAGTTCCTGCACAAGCACCGCAGTCGATACAAGAATCTGCGTCGATAACATACTTACCGTCGCCTTCGCTGATAGCGCCAACAGGACAATCTGCCGCACATGCGCCACAGCTGATACAATCATCACCAATAGTATATGCCATAGTGAAGCACCTCCTTAAATATTAGTAAGTTAACCTTACTTATCTATATAATATAACATATTGAATAAAATTTCAAGTATATTTGTGTAAATTTTATAAAAAATATTACATTTTATTCCTTACATTATTAATATAGTTTTGTAATACTTGCAAGCAAGCCTTACATCCTACCGGCTCAAGCCTCCCCTTTATATAAAAGGGGAGGCTTGAGCCGGTGCTGTTCCTGCTAATATTATTTAGCAACTATATTGCATATCCTTCCGGGAACATATATTTCCTTCACAATGGTTCCCGCGAGCTTGTTGCCGAGAGCTTCCTTTGCAGCGGCAAGCACCGTGTCCTTGTCGGCATCGGCAGCAACGGTAATGTTGGCTTTTACTCTGCCGTTAAGCTGTACGGCAATGTTTACGGTGTCCTCTTTGAGCTTTGATTCGTCATAGCTAGGCCATACGGAGCGGAATACGGATTCCTTGTGTCCGAGTATTTCCCATATCTCCTCTGCAATGTGCGGAGCAAAGGGCGAAAGAAGAACGGTAAGACTTTCGAGCGAAGCCATATCCACGCCGCCCGCTTCCTTTGAAACGGCTATGAGCTTATTTGTAAACTCCATAAAGCCCGAAACAACGGTGTTGAGCGTAAGAGCTTCAAGTCTGTTTGTTATCTCATATATCATCTTGTGCCTTGCTCTCTCAAGCTCGGGTGTAGTGTCGATTATCTTGTCCTTGTATTCGTCAACGAATTTCCAGAGCTTATTGAGATATCTGTATACGCCGTCAATGCCGTTGTCATCCCATTCAGAGTCAAGCTCGGGAGGTCCTATGAAAAGCTCGTACATTCTAAGAGCGTCGCAGCCGTATGAGTCAACCATTTCATCGGGCGAAACCACATTGCCCTTGTTCTTGCTCATCTTTGCGCCGTCTTTTGTTATCATGCCCTGATTGAAAAGCTTTTTGAAGGGCTCGTCAAAATCCACAACGCCTATATCGTACAAGAACTTGGTATAAAATCTTGCATAGAGAAGATGCAGAACGGCGTGCTCTATACCGCCGACATACATATCGACGGGCATCCACTCTTTGAGAGCTTCCTTGCTCGCAAGCTCCTTGTCGTTGTGGTTGTCGCAGTATCTCAAGAAATACCATGACGAGCCTGCCCACTGCGGCATGGTGTTTGTCTCTCTCTTTGCGGGACCTCCGCAGCAGGGGCACTTTACATTTACCCACTCGTCTATAGCCGCAAGCGGAGATTCGCCCGTGTCTGTGGGTTTATAGCTCTCTACATTGGGAAGTATAACGGGGAGCTCCTCCTCGGGTACTGGTACTATACCGCACTTCTCGCAGTGAATAAGCGGAATAGGCTCGCCCCAATATCTCTGTCTTGAGAATACCCAGTCGCGGAGCTTATAGTTTATAGTCTTTTTGCCGAAGCCCTTTTCCTCCATATAGTCGGGGACCTTAGCCTTTGCTTCCTCGGAGGGCATGCCGTTGAATTCTCCCGAATTTATCATTATGCCGGGCTCGGTGTATGCCTCCTTGAGCTCTTCATCTTCCTTGCCGTCCTTGCTTATTACCTGTATTATAGGCAGGTCGAACTTCTTTGCAAATTCAAAGTCTCTGTCATCATGCGCGGGAACACACATTATAGCGCCCGTGCCGTAGTCCGCAAGAACATAGTCGGAGACCCATATGGGAGTTTTGGCTCCGTTCAAGGGATTGATACCGTAAGCGCCCGTAAATACGCCCGTCTTTTCCTTGTCGGTCATTCTGGATACATTTGACTTTGTGCTGGCATCAAAAACATATTTATCTATAGCGTCCTTATACTCGGGCGTTGTTATTTCCTTTACAATGCTGTGCTCGGGAGCAAGCACCATAAATGTTGCGCCGTAGAGAGTATCGGGTCTTGTGGTATATACCTTTATAGCCTTGTCAGTGCCGTCAACGGGGAAGTCTATCTCTGCGCCGTAGCTCTTGCCTATCCAGTCGGACTGCATCTTCTTTACCTTTGCAGGCCAGTCGAGCTTGTCAAGGTCGTTGAGAAGTCTCTCTGCGTAGTGAGTTATTTTTAACATCCACTGTCTGAGGTTTTTCTTTGTAACCTGTGAGCCGCAGCGCTCGCATACGCCGTTGGTGGCTTCCTCGTTTGCAAGCACACACTTGCAGTTGGGGCACCAGTTGAGGGGCATTTCCTTCTCATAGGCAAGACCGTGCTTGAACATCTGCACAAATATCCACTGTGTCCACTTGTAATACGCGGGATCCGTAGTGTTTATCTCTCTGTCCCAGTCATATATGGCGGCAATGTCGTTCACCTGTCTTTTGAAGTTTGCAATGCTCTCCTGTGTAGCAACGGAAGGATGCGTACCCGTCTTTATGGCGTAGTTTTCGGCAGGCAGACCAAAGGCATCCCAGCCCATGGGATGAAGTATTTCATAGCCCTGAAGTATCTTGTATCTGCTCACAACATCGGAGAGAACATAGCCCCTCCAATGACCTACATGCAGTCCATTGCCCGAGGGGTAAGGGAACATATCGAGGCAGTAATACTTGGGCTTGTCGGTATAGGTGGGATTTACGGGTTCCTTTTCCCATCTTTCGCGCCATTTCTTTTCAATTTCCTTGTAATTGTATTTTGTGCTCATTTAATATTTCCTCCATAGTAATATTGATTTTATATTATACACCCTAAAGGAATAAATTTCAAGTATATATTATATCGGGATATTTCTTTTATTCAACAAATTTTCTGAAAACATTGACAGTATTTGCTTTTGTTTCCTCGGGCATGGGCACAAAGGATATATAACACTCTCTGCCCTCGTAAAGCCCGTATTTTTTAAGCATTTTGGAGTCCTTTATATTAAGCGCCATAGGCATTACCTTGCCTGAATAGGGGTCCGTAGCGTAGAGCACAAGTCCCTTTGCGTCGTACTGCGCTATTTCCTCCGCCGAAAGATAATCGCTAAGCGGCGCCACATAAGTAGATTCTATAAATGTATTTGTGTCCTCCTCTGTGCCGAAAAGCAGATTGAACTGCGAGGCAAATATATAGGTGTTGAATTTTTCGTTTAACTGCGCCTCGACCATAACATCGGTGCCGTCGGCATAGAAGCTTTGCACATCTACCGTGTATTCATCCGTGTTCAGCTTGAACATTGTGTTAAGCTCGTTTGTCATTGTTTCTATATCAGCCATTGAAATGAATTGGTCGTACATGGCAAGTCCGCAGTATGTCTGCGGATGAGGCTTTATAAATATGGTGTATATAAGAGAGATACCCGCTATAACACAGAATGTTATCATAAATATCCTCAGCCTGTAATATTCCCATATATGTTCTATCTTTCCTCTTGTGTCAAGCTCCTTGAATGTCATTTTCAGTCCTCAACTTTCTGCGATGATATTTTGAGTATGGCGCGGGGCAGGGCGTCTCTTGCCGTTCCCCAGTCCACATCCTTATATTTGTGGTCAAACTTGTTTGTAAAGTGCTCTACCTCTTTTTCAAGCCTTCTCATGTTTTCAAGCTGCAAGGGCACCACTATGTCTATGAATTCCTCATAAGCGGATGCGTTGAGCTTCTTCTGCGCCGTCTCCAGAAGCATCTTGAAATGCTCAAGGCAGAAGCCCTTTGAATTTTTTACCTTTTCCTTGATTTCGCTGTCTTTTTTCCACATAAAGAAAAATGTATCAAAATATCTGTCAAAATCTGCGCTTATCTTGTTGCAGACATAGCAGGAATCAAGCACTCCGTCTATATAGGGCGACACCTTGTCCTCACCCTTGGAGCCCTTTGAAAAAAGACCCTTCTTTCCTTCGCCCTTAAGCTCGGGACAGAGCTTTTCCAGGTCGGCGCAAAGCTTCTGTATGTGCGTGTGGAGCATAAGCGCAACTCCGAGTCTGTTTTGCTCCTTGTACATCATGTCATAGTGCTTTTTGCAAAAACCAAGCCTGTTTGTTTCCATGCGGATATCGTCCTCCATATAGGAAGCGCCGAGCATATAGTCCACGGCGTCCTTTTCAAGCCTGTGATACATATTGCAGAAGGGGCACTCTCCGCCTTCTTCAAAGCCTTCGTTTACGGGTATGGTATAAATTTGTTCTTTCATGCAGTTATCACCTCAATGTGTAATTATAACATAAAATTAAATATTATAAAAGAGTTTAATTAACCTTATTGCAAAAAAAGACGAAATTTGATATATTTATTATTGATATGATACGGAGGAAATAATATGAGATATACGGAAAAAGACGGAAAGATAATACTCAGCGGGCTTGATAGCTTCGATATTTCACAGATATTGGAGTGCGGGCAATGCTTTCGCTTTGAAAAACTCGGTGAAAAGGAATACAAAATAATAGCCATGGGGCGGGCGCTTTATATAAAACAGAACGCAGACATGGCGGAGCTTTATCCCTGTTCGCTCTCGGACTATGAAAACATATGGCGAAATTATTTCGATATGGACACCGATTATGAAGCTATAAAAAATAAGGTGTCAGTCAACGATGACATAATGCAAAAGGCTGTCGAATACGGAGGAGGCATAAGGCTTTTGAATCAAGAACCGTATGAATGTCTTATTAGCTTCATTATATCGCAGAATAACAACATACCGCGAATAAAGGGGATAATAAGCCGTATGTCCGAAAAATACGGCACGGAAGCGGACGGAGAATTTATGTTCCCAACTCTTGAACAGCTTGCCGATGTAAGCGAAGAAGAGCTTTTTTCACTTAGAATGGGCTTTCGGGCAAGATACATAAGGGATTGCCTTGACAGGCTCATATCGGGCAGTGTATCGCTTGAAAGAGCAAAAAAGCTTCCCACGGACGAGCTTCTTTCAATGCTTTTGCAAATAAAAGGCGTAGGGCAGAAGGTGGCGGACTGCGTTATGCTCTTTTCGCTGGGCAGACGCGAGGTTTTCCCGACCGATGTATGGGTAAAGCGCGTTATGGAAACTCTTTATTTCGGAGGAGAGGAGACCGATATAAAGAAAATACACGCCTTTGCGAAAGACAAATGGGGCGAGATGGCGGGCTATGCACAGCAATATCTATTTTATTACGCCAGAAGTCTGAAAATAGGAACAGAAAGGAAAGATAAATAATGCTTGGTACTGTAGTAAATGTTATAGCTATAATAGTATGCGCCTTGATAGGACTTGTTATAAAGGGAAGATTCAACGAAAGGATGCAGGAGATAACAACGCAGGCAACGGGGCTTGCTGTGCTCTTTGTAGGCGCATCTGGAGCGTTCAGCCGTATGATAAACGAGCCCTGCGATCCCGTGCTCTTTGTCATAAGCCTTGTTATAGGCGGACTTATAGGCACGGCAATAGACATAGAAGGCAAAATGAAAATGGCAGGCGACTTTATAGAAAGCAAATGCAAGGGCGGGAAGGGCTCCGTTTCAAGGTCGTTTGTCGCCGCAAGCATACTATACTGCACGGGCACAATGGCAATACTGGGTTCTATAAACAGCGGTATATATCACGACTATGCCATACTTTTTACAAAGAGCGTGCTTGACGGCGTGTATGCCATAATTTTTGCTTCCACAATGGGCTTCGGAGTTATGTTTGCGGCTGTTTCCGTGCTCATATATCAGGGAGCCATAACTCTTGCGGCAGGCTTTGTGGAGCCCTATCTCACGGGCGATATAATGCGCGAAATATCGGTTGTTGGCGGTATACTCATAACCGGACTCGGCATAGATATGCTGGGCATAAAGAAGCTTAAGATCGCTAATCTTCTGCCCGCAGTCATAGTTCCCGTGGTATACTATGCGGTGATATATATTATTAAATAACATAAGTAATAATTGAGCCTCGGAAGCTAATATAATATACCGAGGTGATATAAAATGAGCAATGTGATTTCAACACAGCTTTTCAGTTGGGCAGTTTACGGCGCTGTGCTTTTTATTCTCTGTCTAGCCTTTGTAAACAGGTTCCGAAGGCTGTCGGGCTTTTTTATGCGAGGAATAATAGGCTCGTCGCTAATACTGATTATAAACTGCCTTATGTATAGGCTGGATATATGTCTGGGAATTAATTTTCTTACGGTGGGTATGTCCGCGTTTTTTGGTATACCCGGTATAGGGCTTATGTATCTTATGCTTTACATACTATAATATAAGGAGTACAACAGATGGCATTTATAAAAAACCTTACAGAAAAACTTCTTGAACACGAATACCGCATAATACCTAACTTTTATAACAGCAAAAGCATAGGCGATGATACGGAATATATAGGCTTTTTAAAGCAGTCGGGAGCTATGCTCTACGGCGTTGTAATCATAAATGCCGACAAAAAATATGACTGTATTGGCTTCTGCAAGGACGCTGTAAATAATTATTTTGCAAGGCTAAAAAAGGCTATAGTGGTCGTGCTCTTTGTGAGTGAAGACCCAAGCGGGGAGCTTTTGAAATTTGCCGAGCAGGATATAGAGGACTACACGGAGGATATCATAAACATAATATGGATAGCCGATACAAGCCAAAAGGAGCTTATGGTAAAGGGCAGTCAGCCCGATAAAATTCTGGAGCTGGACAAGCTTATAAATTCATCCTTTGACGGCGGAGAGTATACCGCGGCGCAGGACATAACCACGCTTTATGCCAAGACCTCCGACAAGAGAAAAGCCGAGATCAAAAGCGGCAATATTTATCTTACCTATGCGCTCATACTCATAAACGGCTTTATACTCGCCATTGATATGATGTGCGATAATCTTTACGGCTTCAGCCTTTCCGACGGCGGAGCGCTCAGCAGAGAGCTTGTTTTATCCGGCGAGTGGTACAGGCTTATAACGCACTTCTTTCTGCACGGAGGATTGATGCATTTTCTTGCAAACGCTCTTTCGCTTTATATTTTCGGAGGAAGAACGGAGAGATATTTCGGCAAGCTTAAAATGCTTATAATTTACTTTCTTTCGGGTCTCGGCTCGGGCTTGCTGACCGTATTGTGCACAAGCTCTGCGGCTGTGGGCGCATCGGGAGCCATATTCGGACTTATGGCGGCGGTGCTGGTATATACAAGGCTAAAAAAACGCTCTGCCGACGGACTTGACACATATCTATTGATAATTTTTGCCATAATCGGCATATTGAGCGGATTTATGATGCCCGATGTGGATAACTGGGGACATATAGGCGGATTTATAACGGGTATGCTCACTGCGTTTGTTATTATGAAAGGAGAAAACAATGGAAAGGTTCAATAGAGAAATGGAGGAGGAAAGCCGCAGGAAATTCGGCAGCCGCAGAGTAGTTTTCGGCGACGGCAGAATAAACGCCGAAATTATGCTCATAGGCGAGGCTCCCGGAGGCGAGGAGGAAAAACAGGGAAGACCCTTCGTAGGCAAGGCGGGAAAAAATCTGGATGAATTTCTGGAGATAGTGGGGCTTGATAGAGAGGATATATATATATCGAATGTAGTCAAGCTTCGTCCCTTTAAGCTAAGCCCAAAGACAAACAAACCCGTAAACAGACCTCCCGACAGAGAGGAGCTTGATTTTTTTGTGCCATATCTCCACAGAGAGATAGAGCTTGTAAAGCCCAAGCTCATTGTTACTTTAGGCAACTTCGCCCTTAAATATGTGCTCATGGACAAGTCCGCCGTAATAGGCGTCTGCCACGGAAAGCTCATAGAAAAGGACGGCAAAAGGATATTCCCGCTGTATCATCCCGCTTCCGTAATATATGACAGGGCGAAGGGAACCGTATATCTGGAGGATCTACACAAGCTTAAGGAAATACTATGAAAAAAAAGAGTTACATATTTATTCTGGCAGCGCTTATCATAGGCGCTGTTATACTGAAATTTACAATAGAATTATGGCAGCCTCTTGTGCCTCAATGCGTCATATATAAAAACACAGGACTTTATTGTCCCGGCTGCGGCGGCACAAGGGCAATAATAAGCCTTTTGAACGGACATATAATAAAGGCTGTTATTTACAATCCCGGCGCCGTTGTGCTGGTTGTAGTAATATTGCTGTCGCTCATAGGCAAAATAACGGACAAAAAAATACTGCCCGAAAAATTATCCTTCTGGGCAGTATTGCTTGCTGTGATATTTACATATTATATTTTAAGGAATTTTACATTGCTTTGGGCTGTATAGCGGCAGGCATATTGAATATGGCGCCCAGGCTTCCGAATATTATCATAAAAGCTCCGTAGAGCAGGAATATCGCAAGACCTATACAGCATAATATGATTCCCACCGCTGCGGCGGTCTTGTTGGCGGAATTGTTTTTAAGAGCGAATATACCCACTATAAGACCTATTATAGATGAAATTCCCGCAGGCACGACGGTACAGCAGCATATGACCGAGAAAATGCCCAAGCCAAGGCATACTATGCTTAAAAGAGAGCTTTCGGCATATATCGTGCTGCCGTTATTCTGCGCATTATTTTGCTGTGAATAAGAACCGCGCTGTTCCGCACTCGGAATATTGCTTTCGTTTATATTGCGCGTATTTTCGGGTATGCTGTCAACGACCTCGTCGTTCTTGTTATTATATTCGTCTGCCATAGCCATACACCTCCTTATTAAATAATATCACATTTACAGACATAATTCAATAAGCTTATCACAAAAAATATCATTGAGGTAAAAAACATGAAAATGACAACGCTTTGCTATATTGAAAAAGACAACAAATATCTTATGCTTCACCGCATATCAAAGAAAAACGACATTAACAAAGACAAGTGGATAGGCGTAGGCGGACATTTTGAGGACAGGGAAAGCCCCGAGGACTGTCTTATAAGAGAGGTAAAGGAAGAAACGGGACTTACGCTGACAAGCTACAGCTTCCGAGGCATAGTTACTTTTATGACCGACACATATGAAACGGAGTATATGTGTCTTTACACTGCCGATAAGTGGACAGGCACCTTGAAGGACTGCGACGAGGGCAAGCTGGAATGGATAGACAAGAAGGATGTACTCAAACTGGAGTTGTGGGAGGGCGATAAAATTTTTTTGAGGCTTCTGGATGAAAACCGACCGTTTTTCTCCTTGAAGCTGAGTTATGTGGGCGAAAATTTGGTCAGCGCCGTACTTGACGGCAAAGTTTTGATTTAATTTTATTGCAGACAGCAATATTTTGTTATATAATGTAAATAAATAATAAATTATAAACAAGGAGGTAACATTATGGGATTAATTAAAGCAGCGGCAGGCGCTCTCGGCGGTGAGCTTGCAGATCAATGGAAGGAATATATCTATTGCGACGCAATGGACGGCGACACTCTTATGCAGAAGGGCGTCAAGAAAACAAACGACAGGAGCTCCAACACAAAGGGCAATGACAATATCATAACAAACGGCAGCAGAGTAGCCGTAAATGAAGGACAGTTCATGCTCATAGTGGAGAACGGTAAAATCGTCGATTTCACATCGGAAGCGGGAGCATATACCTATGACACGGGCACGGAGCCTTCTCTTTTTGACGCGGGCTTCCAAGGTCTTAAGGACAGCTTCAACATGGTGGGAAAGCGTTTCACCTACGGCGGACAGCCCGAAAACGACCAGAGAGTCTATTTTGTGAACACCAAGGAAATTATGAATAACAAAATTGGCATAGGCGAAGTGCCTTTCAGAGATTCCGAGTTTGGATTTACTGTTAAAATACAGGGCTACGGCAATTATTCCTACAGAATAACGGATCCCGTTATGTTCTATACCAATGTATGTGCAAATGTGGAGAACAGCTTCAAAAAATCAGCCATTGACGAACAGCTCAAGGCGGAGGTGCAGTCCTCATTACAGCCCGCGCTCGGCAAAATAGCGCTCAAGGGCATAGCTTACGACCAGCTTCCTCTTTACACAAAGGAAATAGCGGCAGAGCTTAACACGGAGCTTTCGGACGACTGGACAAAGCTTAGGGGAATTTCAGTGGTTTCCGTTGCATTTGCTTCAATTACCGTTGACAAGGAAAGCGCTGACAAGATAGCGCAGTTCCAGGAGTCCAGAGTATATACAAATCCTCAGATGATGGGCGCAAGACTTGGCTCTGCTCAGGCTACGGCTATGGAGAAAGCGGCAGACAATCCCAACGGCGCAATGGGAGGCTTCTTAGGCATGGGAATGGCTATGAACGCAGGCGGAACAAACGCGGCGCAGATGTTTGCTATGGGCAATAATGCGCAGCAGCAGAACACGGCTATGGGCTGGAAATGCGAGTGCGGCGCAGAGAACACGGGAAAATTCTGCTCCGAGTGCGGAAAGCCGAAGCCGGGAGCCGACAAATGGACATGTGAATGCGGCGCGGAGAACACAGGCAAGTTCTGCTCCGAGTGCGGAAAACCCAGACCGTAAGGAGGTATGAGCCTATGGCTAAAAAAATACTTTTTATCTTTCTTTTGGTATTCTCTGTGATGGCTTTCCCTATAGCTTCCGATGCCGACCTCGGAAACTTCAACAATTACAGCTCCGATTCGGGCGGCTACAGCGGCGGAGGCTACAGCGGAAGCTATGGAGGAGGTTACGGCGGCTACGGTGGCTATGGCGGAGGTATACGCGTTGTCCCAAGCGGCGATTCCGACAGCTCCATCATGGAATTTGTACAAGCTTTAATTGTGGTTATTATTTTTGCCGCGATCATTATTTCCAATGCGAAGCGCAATAAAAACAAAAATAACGGAAATTCAGGAAAAACCGTGCGCCAGGGCTACAATGTCATTGTTCCCGACCATACGGAGGAGATAGTCGCCGAAATACACAAGGCCGATCCCGATTTCTCATATGAAAAGTTCATAGGCTGGGTAAAAGAGGTGTTTGTAACTCTCCAGAATGCATGGAGCAACAGAGACTTTGAAAAGTGCAGACCCTTTGAAAAGGAAGAGCTTTATGCTCAGCACACCTCTCAGATACAGGAATACAAGGATAAAGGCTGGATAAACAGACTTGACAGACTCAATGTCAATCAATCCTATCTCTTTAAATATACCAAGGACAGCGAGTATGAATATCTCACCGTTTATATTCAGTCCAGAATGTCCGACTATATCATAGACGAAAAGACGGGCAATGTCATAAAAGGCAGTCCCGATGCCGAATACGAAATGAAATATCTCTACACATTTATAAGAAAGAACGGTGTCAAGACCGACCCCGCCAAGAGCAACAATTCCGTTGTTGCCTGCCCGCACTGCGGCGCTCCCACACAGATAACAAGCGCAGGCAAGTGCGAATACTGCGGCTTCATTGTAACTACGGGCGAGTATGATTGGGTACTCTCCAATATCGAGGCTATACACAATGAAACGGGCGTAGGAAAAGGCGGAGTGATTATAAGATAAAATAATAGGGTCTGTTATTCAGACCCTATATTATTCAAGAGGTGAACCATGAAAGCAAAAAAATTTATTTCAATAATGTTATCCCTCGGCATTTTTATGGCTGCGGGGTGCGGAAGTGTAGACACATCCGCGCAGGGACAGAGCTCTGCAAAGGGCTTTACCGATGTGGCAAGCACGGCTTGGTACTACGGTACTGTTACCGAAATGGCGCAGAAGGGCATACTTTCGGGCTATGATGACGGCAGCTTCAAGCCCGACAACACAATAACATCGGCGGAGTTTACCACTATACTTTGCAGAATAAAGGGTCTTTCGCCCAAAAGCGCGCAGACCTCGCATTGGTCGGCTCCTCTTATGCAGGCGGCTCTCGACGACGGCTGGTATGACTATGACGAAAACCCGCCCACGGGCGAGAAATACGACCAACCCATTATAAGACAGATCGCAGTCAAGATACTTATGAAGGCTCTTGCGGATAACTTCAGCTACGACTACAATGTTGAGTCGGCTAAAATGAAGGATTTTTCAAAGCTGAACGGCAGATATTATGATACCGTTCTTGCGGCATACAGCGCAGGAATTGCGGGCGGCGACAACAACGGCAACTTCAATCCGGACAAACCGCTTACAAGAGCCGAAGCCTGTACGCTTATAAAAAGGGCTATGGATAAGTACAACACGGCAGTTTCGGTGCAGACTCAAACATCACAGCCCGCACAGACCTCACAGCCTGTCGCAACGCCTCAGCAGACGGCGCCCGTTTCAACCGAGGCAAGGGTAGGGGGAGTGAGTCAAAACGGTCAGCTCAAGGTCGTAGGCACACAGCTTTGCAATGAAAACGGTGCTCCGGTTGTTCTAAGAGGCATGAGCAGTCATGGCTTGCAGTGGTTCCCGCAGTTCGTGTCGAACGAATATATAAAGGCTGTCGGCGACAGAGGCGCAAATGTAATGAGATTTGCAATGTACACATCCGAGAACGGATATATACAAAATCCCTCCGTGAAGTCAACGCTTACGACTGCTGTTGACAATACGCTCAAAAACGATATGTACGCCATAATCGACTGGCATATATTAAGCGACGGCAACCCCATGACATATGTGAACGAGGCTGAACAGTTCTTTAAGGAAATGGCAGCAAGGTATAAGGACAGCAAGGGCATAATATATGAAATATGCAACGAGCCTAACGGCGGCATAAGCTGGAGCGGAAATGTAAAGCCCTACGCGGAGAGGATAATTCCCGCAATAAGGGCTATAGACAGCGACGCAGTGATACTTGTGGGCAATCCCCAGTGGGATCAGGACCTTGACAGCGTTGTTTCGGACAGATTGAGCTTTGACAACATTATGTACACCTGCCATTTCTATTCGGGCACTCATACGCAATGGCTCAGAGACAGGGTTTCAAACGCCGTTAAAAACGGCATACCCATATTTGTTTCGGAGTGGGGCACAAGCGATGCCAGCGGAAACGGCGGAGTTTTTGCCGATGAAACGCAGAGATGGATGGAATTTCTATCCGCCAATAATATAAGCTGGTGCAACTGGTCTCTTTGCGACAAAAACGAGACCTCCGCAGCTCTTGTGCAGGGTTCAAACGCTTCGGACGGTCTTAGCGACAGCGAGCTCAGCGCGTCGGGCAAGATAGTTTTCTCATACTTCAATAAATAATATTTGTATTTCAAATGTATCCTCCCATTTTTGTGGGAGGATATTTTTTAGAATTATTTTATATTTGGTACTTGACATTACATAGTAGTTGGTGTAAAATAATAGCTGAAAGGAGGAATAGGATGAATGTACAGTTTAAAAAGGGCGTTCTGGAGCTTATTGTTCTTTTAAGCGTTGTAAAAAAGGATATGTACGGCTACGAGCTTGTGGCAGAGGTGTCCAAAATAGTGGATGTAAACGAAGGCACCATATATCCCTTGCTTAAGCGTCTCACAAATGAGCATTATTTTGAAACCTATCTCAAGGAATCAACGGAGGGTCCTCCCAGAAAATATTATCATCTTACGGAGGGCGGTAAGATATATATGAACAACCTAAAAAGGGAATATCTTGATTTCTTCGGCAGGGTAAGTAAATTTATAGAGGAGAGTGATAATGATGACTAAAAACGAGCTTGTTACATATCTTGAGAACAGACTTTCCGTGCTAAACAAAGCGGAGAGAGACGATATAATAAACGAATACCTCCAGCATATAGAAAACAAGCTTTCGGAGGGAATGACGGAGAGCGAGGCTATAAGCACGCTCGGCAACATAGCGGACATGGTGAATGAAACCCTTTCCGCTTACAATGTAGACCCGGAATATGACAGCAATTCGGTACAGTCCACAAAGTTAAAAGGATACAACATAAAAAATATTATTTCAAACGGGTTAGTCAAAATAAGAGCCGCCTTAAAAGCTTTTACCGATTACATACTCGGTCAGAAGGCATCGGAGCTGCTTTTGTTCCTGCTCAAGACGATAATATTATTCTGCGTTTTGTGCGCTCTTTTCGGCGCAGGCTTTTTAGTCGTTGAATTGCTTATTGAAGGTCTTGACGCTTTGACGGGTACTCGCGATATATTTGAAGGTGTGCTGAATGTTTTATACATTATAATCGTTTTGCCGACTTTTGTATATATCTTTATAAGATATATTTCCATGCATATCAAGAAAAACAAAAAGGCATCGGATGTTAAAACGGATCTATCCGCCATTAAAAAGACCATCGGTGAAAAAGCCGACGAGTATAAGCGCGAAAGAGAAGAAAGGCGTCAGACAAAAGAAGCCGCAAACAGAAGCTTTTATAAAGACATATGTTCTTTTGTAAAAAGGCTTGTTTCATTTCTCATAAAAGCGGCTGTATTCTGCATTAAGTTGTTTTTTGTGCTTTTCTGCCTTATACCCGCAGCGTTTATGCTCATGGGCAGTATAGTGCTATTCGCTTTTCTGCTGGTGTTTGCCGTTATGGGCTATCCCTGCATAGGCTTTTGCATAGCTATGCTTGGCTTTGATATGTCGGCAGTTTCAATATTTGTTATTCTTATAAAGCTTCTGTTTTTCAGAAAAAAGGAGGCGGCTGTAAATGAGTAAATTTTATAAAATTACGCTTATTATACTTCTTGCGGGACTTGTCATAACGGGCGTAGGCACTGCCGTTGCCGTTATGGAGGTGTACGGTTTGGAATATAAGGGCGAAAAATATGACAACACGGACATTGAATATACGCAGACAGAGCTTGAACTGCCCGATAATTTGGCAAAAATATTCTATACCGACTTCAACATGGAATTTACGGAGGATGAGACCTTGCCGTATAATAAGGTCATTATAGAACTTGGACACAGAGCGGACTATGAGGTAGAGCCGAATTGTAATGTACAGACAGACCTGTATCTATATAATTTTTCTACGGACAATAAGTCCAAATATCCCGTCAACAAGCTTGTTATGGGCTGGTCGGCTCACAGCGACTTTGAGGAGTTTGATATTTTCAAGACCTTTCTGGATGATATAAAAAACGGAGAAATATATTCCTATGACAGACCCTTGTCCATGAACGTTACAATAAGGGGTTCGAAGGCATCGCTTGAAAGGTTCAAGCTCCTTCCCGACAATTACGAGCTTCGTTATTATGATAAAGAAGCGCTTGAAGAAAGCGAAGAAATCGTTATTGACGAGGCTGAACAGGAACAGATAAGCGAAAACATAGAGGCAAGAGACGGCAGCACGGTTATTGAGTCCGAGCGCATAATAAACAGCGATGACGGAGCAAGCGTATATACTGCGCCCGAATATGAGGAAGGAGAGTTAAAGCTTGTGCCGTCCGAGAACTACATGCCCAAGGGTGAGGAGGACACGGTGAAGGTCGTGCCCGTAGAGCCTGTTGCTCCAAACACCGAAAAATACGCGTATTCATATGCACAATAATTAAATTGATTTAAGGGGAGATACAGCTTTATCTCCCTTTAAATATTACTTTTATATTACATTTCGGGGGGGGTAGATTATATATTTAATTTGTGTTATAATGTATTCAATAAACAAACGAAAAGAGGTAAATTATAATGAAAAAAGCTTTTTTGATATTGGCGCTTACGGCGGCTATGACTGTTTCGGTCGGCGCAAGCGAGCTTAAGCGTATAGGTACCACGCCTTATTATCACTATATCGACGACCAAGGAATGCTTGAATTCTGCGACGAGGACGGTAAGTTTATAAAGGAAGCTCCCTATTTTTGGGCGGAGGAGGAAGGCACGGGCATAGTATTTAAAGACAAAGAAAAGCTTTTGTGCGGTATAATGGATATGGAGCTTAATATCGTTGTGGAGCCTATATACTCCGAGATAGAATATAACGACAACACGGGCGCCTTCAACTGCCGTATAGACAATGACGACGCATATACTATGGACTATTACGACAGCAATTTCAACAAAATACCGCAGCCCTTGGACATAAGTCCTATTGATTCAACTCAATATTACGCTCTCAAGGTAATAGACGATGCTCACCCGCATATTTATTATATCTGCGACAAGGACGGAAGCAAGCTCATAGACGAGGGCTATTATTCCTTGGAGGGCGCAGGCGGCAGCATAATTGCCGAAAAAATAGACAACCATGATAAGGGTATATATGACGACAAGCTCAATGTTGCCGTGCCTTTTGAATATGCCACGGTGTCATTCAGAAACGACAGATTTTATTGCGATAAATTTGTAGACCACAATAAGGAAACCTTATGTCTTTATGCTGATTTCACACCCGCAGTCGAGGTTGAGAATATATATTCCACACCATATTTCACAAAAAAGGACGAGGACGGACTTTACTATATATGCGATGAAAAGGGAAATGTTCTGAAGGAGCAGGGTTATGCCGAGGTATACTCCGCAGGCGGCGGCATAGTTGTAAGAAGCGACAGCGCTTTTCCATATTATTACGGACTTCTGGACAGCAAGCTCAACAATGTTATAGACGAGAAATATTATTATATAAGCACAAACGGCTCGGGCGACTATCTTTGCTATCTTGACGGCAAAATAGATATATACGACAAAAGCACAGCCAAGCTCACGGGCACCGAAGATTCCGACATGGTCTTTGTGAAGCCTCTCAAGGGCTCGGACGGAAAGTATATTTACGATCAGACGGCTTACAGCAATGAGTATTTGGCAAAAATTGTGCGTATTATAGACGGCGAAGGCAAATCGTACACAGAGCTTGGCTACATGGGCATAGACGACACCGTACAGCCCGGCAATACCGTCATTGTGCACGGTATCATGGGACATTCCGACCCTACAACGGGCGTTCTGGATTCAAATTATAGGCTCATATGCGGCATGAGCTATGGCGACAAGTATGTTAAAGAGGAAAACGGCGTTGTATATATAGAGGCTGTATGGGAAGGCTCTGAAACCGAATATTACGACCTAAACGGCAAACAATATAAAACAAAGGCGGAGGTCATTGCCGCAGGCAATATATCGGAGCCCAGCAGCTGGGCTGTGCAGAGCATAAAGGACGCCATAGAGCTTGGTTTTGTGCCTGCGGAGCTCCAGTCCGACTACAGAAAGAATATAACAAGGCAGGAGTTTTGCCGTCTTGCCATGGAGCTTTATTCCTTAAAGACGGGCTATAAGGTAGATATGACGGCTCAAAGTCCCTTTGTCGATGTTTCCGACCCCTATATTACTGCGGCATACGGCTTTAAGATAACTTCGGGCACGGGCGATAGACTCTTTTCTCCCGACAAGAACATAACAAGACAGGAATCCGCTGTGATGCTCCAAAATGTTGCTTCATTGCTTGGAATAGAGAGCGGCGGCAGCGCTTCAAAATTTGTGGATGAAAGCTACTTTGCGGCATGGGCTAAGGACGCAATATATTCCGTAGCCTCCATGAAAAGCGGAGATACCTTCGTCATGGCAGGTACGGGCGAGGGCAAGTTCTCTCCGTGGATGAACTACACAAGAGAACAGGCTATAGCCACAATGCTTAGGCTCTATAACTGCGTCGGCGCAGATGAATAAATATTCAAAAAAATACTCCCATATATCCGGGAGTATTTTTTTATTAAAAAACATTGTCATAAACCGCTCGCCGTGATATAATATTGTTAAGCATATACTATATGATATCATCGGAGGCATAATATGTTTTTAAGAAAAATGGCATATATTATATTATGCATAGCGCTTGTTTTTTCATTTCCTGCGTATAATGCCTGCGCGGGCGTTGATAAAAACGAATTACGGGACAGTGTAAGAATGGCTGCCCGGCCATCGCGCAGCAGAGTTTTTGCCGAGGAAATAAGCAATATAAACAGCAAAATCAACCTTTTATCCGCTGCCGAAGAGCCAATGACTATAGACTTCAGAGCGCTTTATGCGGATGAATACGGCAAAATAAAGAGTATACTTCTCATGTGTGAGGGCGAAAGCTCCGCTCATGACATAAGCATAAATATAAACGGTGCTTTACATACCGTTACGGCTGAACCCGACAGCGTAGGCTATATTTACGAGGACCTTTCGGCGGACAATATTACAGCGACGGATAATACGGATATAACCATTTCGTTTGACGGAAATGAAAAAGCTGTAAGCGCAGACCCGGTTATGATAACGGAAACTTCCGACGAATGGCTTGTCTCGGACGACGGTCATAGTCTGTATTACTACATGGGCAAAAACGCCGATGTTGTTGTGCCCAATTTTTACAACGGCAAGCCCATAACTATAGTCGGCGGCGCTGTAAATTCCGATGATGAATATGAAAATATAACCGCTAAAAATGAATTTAAAAATATTAAAACGGTCAGACTGTCGGAAGGCATACGCACGGTCAGCTTTTATGCTTTCAGCGAGACGCCCGTTTACGAGGTAAGCCTTAATTCCGATTTAAAAAATATATGCGTCGGAGCCTTCGCAAAGTGCGAATCGCTCACAACGCCCGTTTCTATTCCCTCGGAGCTGGAATATCTGGGCGGCTACGCCTTTTATGGCTGTATAAATCTTAAAGGAGGCGTTACGCTTCCGGGAAGCATTGGCGAAGTAGGCGAGGCGACATTTTACAACTGCCATTCCATGGACGGCGCTCTTGTGCTCGAGGACGGCATAACCGACATAGGCTTTCTCGCCTTCGGTTCGAGCACTTCCTCAACGGGCTTTACATCGGTTTCACTTCCTCAAACGCTCAAAAAAATAGGTCCCTACGCCTTCCAGTTCTGTACACACATAAGCGAAATAACGCTTCCCGAAGGTCTGGAAGTCATATCCGACGGCGCTTTCGACCATATGACGGGCATAACGTCCGAAAAAATGGTTATTCCCTCGACCGTTCACACCATAGGCGGAGATTACGGGCTCGACACGGGCGAAAACACGGGCTACGGCGGACATATATTCTATGATTTGGGAAAAAATGAGAGCTTTAAAGCATTTGAAGTTGCGGACGGCAATCAATATTTCAAGGCGGTCGACGGCGTTTTGTATTCTGCGGATATGACGCGTATGCTTGCTTATCCCAGGGGCAGGGAAGGCAAAACATTTGAAATTCCCGAGGGCGTTACACAGCTTGACGAGATGTCTTTTTCAAGAGCCTGCAATCTGGATGAGGTCGTACTCCCAAACAGCTATGTTATAGAAAGAGAACTGCCTGAAAATATTCTCAATCAAGACGCCAACACGCTTTCGGCTGCGCTTTATGTTTATACCTCCGTCAAAAGCGTCAGCGTCAAGCCCGACAATCCCAATTATATTTCCGTTGACGGCTTGATTTATTCCAAGGACAAAAAGACCCTCTGGTATATCCCCACCGGGCACAGCGGAGATGTATCTGTTGCCGAGGGCACGGAACGCATGGAAAAGGGCAGTATTTTTACAGCGGAAAAGAAAACCACGGGCTGGGGAAACATTATAATCCCCTCGACTGTGAGCTTCATTGACAGCGTTGTTGTTGATTTTATCAATACCTACTACAAGGGCAGTGTTTCGCTTGAAAACAATGATTTTTATTTCATAGATGCCGACAAAACGCTTGTGCTTTTCGGCGATGTTAACGGCGATGTCATACTGAACAGCACAGACGCGTCGCTCATATTGAAGTATGTCAGCGGACTGGATATTACGGCTTACAGCTTCAACGAAAACGCGGCGGACTTCAACAAAAATGGCAAAATTGACATTGTTGATGCGGTAAAAATATTAAAAAAAATATGACTGTATAGTGCAAATATACAAATTTAGTCTATATTTATTGACTTATTTCGTGATTTATTATATAATATTTGTGGTATTTGGTGGAATTGTGTATTTTTCGTTAAGAAGGTATGATTTTATGAAGTATGAAAACAGAAATAAAGGTTTTACGCTTATAGAGCTTATAATAGTGCTTATGATTATGGTTATACTTTCCTCTGTGGGCACTGTGGGAGTGCTTCAATACATGGATTATTCAATGTATAACCAAAATGAGGAATATGCGCGCACGATTTTTTCTACAACTCAAACGGCGCTTACAAACCTTAAAAAGAGTGAAGGCTTGGAAGGGCTGCAAAAGGAGCTTAAAAGTCAGCTTTATAAGAACAGTTCAGTTATGTCAAACGGCGAAGAAAATTGGTATGATACCGATCATGATAAAACAGTGAGTGATACAGATGATAGTCCAAGATATTACTATCTCAACAGCTATTTTTATTCGGGTACGGACAATACCATTTCCGGTACTGTAACAAAGCCTATTTTACAACGGCTTATAAAAGACTACATATATGACAACGACATATGGAATCACGCATTAAGTGTTGAAATAGACCCTTACGACGGCGTTGTGCGCAGAGTTTGGTACTGTAAACAGACCATGGAATTTACGCGTACAAAGGATGATATATACAAGGATGACAATGAAAAGGGTCTTGTTTGTATGTATATAGGCACCGGAAAAGAGCCTATTGATTATAACGAACAGCGTAATTGGAAGATAGGTCTTTATTCTGCGGATGCTAAAGCTATGCCTGCTGATGTTGCACCCACGCCATCGCTTGTGGCAAACAGCGTAAGTCTTGTAAATGACAATGAGCTTTATTTGAAGTGGACTATGCAAACACCTACTCCCGAATATAGCTATATTGTTACATTAAATAATGTCGGTTCAAGCAATAAGGTTGAAATAACTGTACCTTATTCAACAATTGAGCTTCTTAATACTTCAAGCTCTGGTAAATATAGAGGCGTTCCCGTAGATGTAAAAGTTGGAGCAGCCACAAAGCCTAGTTATTGCCTTATGCAGAGAATAGGCGATGATATTGAACTTGTGATTGATGCTATGGATTACGGAGAAAAAACACTGATTACTCATGACTATACGGGAGATAATAAATATAATTTCACACCCAGTGCTATGCGCTTTACAAAAGATAGCGAGGGGCACCTCATTCTTGGTGATCTTGATATTTCAAAGAAAATAACAGCTTCTGTTGCCGCAACGGACGGCACAAATACAGGCACGGCTGTAGATTCTATCAATTCGGAGTATCTCCTTTTTGGCGGCGACGGTTCGGACTATGAAATAAGAAATTTAAGGCATTTTAATAATATAAGGTTTGCAGATCCGGAATATCAATCATCTATGAGTAATGCCACATTTAAGCTGACTGCCGATCTTGATTGGAAAGATACGGAAACGGTTATTTATGACTCCGTAAATAAAGCAGATGAAGCACTGCACACATCTGACTTTGATTATAGTCCTATATCTTTGCATAAAACTCAGACGCTTGACGGCGACAATCATACCATCGCCAATATAAGGATAGCTATTAAAAAAGACAAAGATGATCAGGCGCTTGTAAAACAAAGCGATGGTGAAATAATAAAGAATATTACGCTTGTT